>JBCDHK010000016.1:0-23601 GCA_038750185.1 Pseudomonadota bacterium | reverse complement strand
CCCGACGAAGATAGGCGCCGGGTCAAGGCGCTCTCGCAAAGCCCGCGGTTTCTGGCGCTAGTGCGTTCGCTCGCGCGCTGGCGCGAGGTGACGGCGCAAGCCCGCGATGTGCCACGCGCGCGCATTCTCAAGGACGACGCGCTGGTCGAGGTCGCCTCAGCCCGACCGACCTCGCCGGACGAGTTACACAAACTGCGCCTGCTCCAACGTGAGGGCCGTCAGACCGAAACCGCCGCCGAAATCCTCGCCGCCGTGGCCGAGGGCTTGGCCTGTCCCGAACACCGTCTGCCCCAGATCGACGCACCAGTGCATCGGCGCGAGGGTTCGGCGGCGGTGGCCGATCTGTTGCGCGTGTTCCTCAAGGCCCGCGCCGAGCAGCTTGGGATTGCGCCCAAGCTACTGGCCTCTTCGGCTGATCTCGAGGCGCTGGCTGGTGAGGACGCGCCCCAGGTCTCGGCCCTCAAGGGTTGGCGCTTCGATGCCTTCGGGCGCGATGCGCTGCGCATCAAGCAAGGAGCGGTGGCGCTGGCAGTGGGCGAGGGTGGGGTCGAACTGATCGAGCGCTGAGCGCCACCCTCAAAACGGCAGTTGCAAGCCGCCACGCAAGCCAAAGATGCGAATACCGCGCACCCCGCGCAGCGTCCGTTCCTCGATTAGCAGATCGGCCCGAATGCGCCGTGCGGCCAGACTGGGCTCTGGCGTGAGGGGTGCTGGCGCATCCTCGGCGGGGGGCTCTGGTGGCGTGGCGACAAAATCATACTCCAAAAAGCCATCCTCGGCAGGACGGCCCTGACGCCGCGCATCCAGCCTTGGGCGCGTGTAGCCGCGCCCTGGCGCAATCGCAAACACCGCCAGCGCAATGCCAGAGCGCGTGCGCCCGATCTCGGCGTTCTCGATGCGCTCGACCGGCTCGCGCGGCAACACGGGCGACGGTGCGGGCTCCTCCGGAACCTCTTCCTCGTCATTTGCAAACAGCGAACACCCAGCCAGTCCCGCACTCAAGCCCGCCATCATGATCCAACGCCGCGTCGCACCCATCGTCCATCGCTCCCCTTTGCTTTGTTGCCGGATGGCCCAGCCCCGCGCCAATGTCCAGCCCAAGCCACTGGACGCACCCCGGCGCGCTCGCTACCTGCATGGCCAGACGTAATACCAACATGCAGAGACCACTCACCACCCCGCGCCCCCGCCCAAGTCCCGTTCCAGGGTATATTCAGGGGGCCCATGCGGGGGCGCGGGGTGGTGAGTGGGTTGCACTCGGTGCAGCTTGGTGTAAGGAGAAAACCATGGCTCAAAACGACTTCGAGGACATTGTCGATAATTTCGAACTGTTCGACGATTGGGAAGAGCGCTACCGCTACGTCATCGATCTGGGACGGGCGATGGACGCACTGCCCGAGGCCGAGCGCACTGCCGCGCACAAGGTCGACGGCTGTGCCAGTCAGGTCTGGTTGGTGCCGACCGTGGAGGGGCAGGGGGCCGAGGCCCGGCTGCACTTTCGCGGCGACAGCGATGCGATGATCGTACGCGGGCTGATCTCGATCCTGATCGCGCTCTACTCGGGCGCGTCGGTCAAAGCGATCTCCGAGAGCGATGCCCAGGCTGAACTGGCGCGTCTGGGCCTTGACGAGGCGCTTTCGACACAGCGCTCCAACGGGCTGAGCGCCATGGTGCAACGCCTCAAGGATCTCGCCCGCGCCGCCCAGCCCGCCTAAGAGAGGGCCGCGCCCAACCGGAGCCCGACCCAGACGATGTCCAACGCCCTCACCGATCTGCTTTCCGTGCGCGACTGGCTCCTGCTCGATGGGGCCACGGGGACGACACTGTTCAACATGGGGTTGGTCTCAGGCGATGCGCCGGAGCTGTGGAATGTGGAGCAGCCCGACAAGATCCGCGCGCTGCATGAGGGCTTTATCGAAGCTGGCTCGGATGTGATCTTGACCAATTCCTTCGGCGGCTCGGCCTATCGTCTCAAGCTCCACGACGCGCAGGGCCGGGTGTTCGAGCTTAACAAAGCCGCCGCCGAGATCGCGCGCGACTGTGCTGATCGGGCAGGGCGCCCGGTGGTGGTGGCGGGTTCGCTCGGGCCAACTGGAGAAATCCTGCAACCCATCGGTGCGCTCGCCCATGTTGATGCCGTCGCTGCGTTCGAGGCGCAAATCGAGGGGCTGATGGCAGGCGGGGCGGACGTGATTTGGGCCGAGACGATCTCCTCCGAAGAAGAATACCGCGCCGCCGCCGAGGCCGCCGCCAACCAGGGCGCACCGTTTTGTGCCACGCTCAGCTTCGATACGGCCGGGCGCACCATGATGGGCGTGACCTCGGAAGCCTGGGCTGGCATCGCCGCCACCACCACACCACGCCCCATCGCCCTTGGCGCCAACTGCGGCACCGGCGCGCCCGATCTGCTCCGCACCGTGCTCGGCATCACTGCCGCCGATCCGGAGGCCATCGTGATCGCCAAAGGCAACGCCGGCATCCCGAAATACGTCGACGGCCACATCCACTACGACGGCACGCCCGAACTGATGGCCGATTACGCCCGCCTGGCCCGCGACGCCGGGGCACGCCTGATCGGTGGCTGTTGCGGCACCAAGACCGAGCACCTTAGCGCCATGCGCGCGGCCTTGGAAGCCCACACCCCCGGCGAACGCCCGGCGCTGGAGACCATCGTCGAGCGCCTGGGCGGGTTTTCCTCGGCCTCCGACGGCACCGGTGAGGCGCCTTCGAGCGAAAACGACGGCCGCCGCCGTCGCCGCCGCCGCGGCTGAGTGCGCCCCGCTCCACTGGGGTGTTCCAGTCACACCCGGGTGCGCCATCGCAACCAGGTCGCATCCAAGCGCATAAATGCCGCCTCCGCTTCATCGCTCCGCCCCGACACAGCGCACTGTCAACGGGTGACGGCATGCCAAAGCGGGGAGTGCAGCAATGGCCGAGCAAGACGACGACGACATCATCCTCTCCGAACTCGAAGACGACGACCTAGTCCAACAGATGCACGACGACCTCTACGACGGCCTCAAGGACGAGGTGGTCGAGGGTGTCAACATCCTCCTGGAGCGCGGCTGGCAGCCCTATGAGGTGCTGACCAAGGCGCTGGTCGAGGGCATGCGCATTGTCGGCATCGATTTTCGCGACGGTATTTTGTTCGTGCCCGAAGTGCTGTTGGCGGCCAACTCGATGAAGGCCGGCATGGCGATCCTCAAGCCTCTGCTGGCCGAGACCGGCGCACCCAAGCTCGGCTGCATGGTGATCGGCACCGTCAAGGGCGACATCCACGACATCGGCAAAAACCTGGTCGCGATGATGATGGAGGGTGCGGGCTTCGAGGTGGTCGATATCGGCATCAACAACGCGGTCGAGGCCTATCTGGAGGCGCTTGCCGAGCATCGCCCGGACATCCTCGGCATGTCGGCGTTGCTCACCACCACCATGCCCTACATGAAGGTCGTCATCGACACCATGAAGGAACAGGGTATTCGCGATGACTACGTCGTGCTGGTCGGTGGCGCGCCGTTGAACGAGGAGTTTGGGCGCGCCATCGGGGCCGATGCCTACTGCCGCGACGCAGCGGTGGCGGTGGAGACGGCCAAATCGTTCATGGTGCGCCGTCACAACGTCGCGGCGATGGCGGCTGGCTGAGCCGATGCGCCGCGGTGGTGCTTCGGCGCGCAGGCTAACGCGCGCCGCTCGCACAGTGGATCCAGGGCGCAGCATTGTGCCGGCGCCCACAACGCCAGCGCTTCCCGAAGCGACACCGGGGACCGTGCTGCTGATCGCTTGCGGCGCTTTGGCGCGCGAGGTGTTGGCACTGCGCCAGCTCAACGCCTGGGACTGTCTGGCCCTTACGTGTCTGCCGGCCTCGCTTCACAACACGCCCGAGGCCATTCCAGAGGCCGTTCGCGCGCGTATCCGGGCCGCGCGCGCAGCCGGTCACACCTCGATCTTCGTGCTATTCGCCGATTGCGGCACGGGCGGTATGCTCGACCAGGTCTGCACGGACGAGGGTGTCGAGCGCATTGCGGGCGCCCATTGCTATGCGTTCTTCGATGGTGTCGAGCGCTTTGCGGCACGCGCTGAGGCCGGCGAGATCGGCGCGTTTTATCTGACCGATTTCCTTGCGCGTCAGTTCGACACGCTGGTCTGGCGCGGCCTAGGGCTCGACCGCTATCCCGATCTGCTGCCGGTACTGTTTGGGGGCTACGACAAGCTGATCCATCTGGCCCAGACCGAAGACCCAGCACTCGAACACGCCGCCCAAGTGGCCGCGACACGCCTCGGCCTCACCTTTGAGCGCCGCTTTACCGGCTACGGCGCACTTGAGGGATTTATGGCGCGGGCGACGAGAGATACGTCGGAGGCACATCATAATATTTAACATAATATTGATTATCGAGTTTATATATGTGTAGCCGCAAAGCTTAAATGTCATCCATGAGCAATTCAGGAATGTCACTCTGCCCTCAAAAATCAATGAGGATGAGCGGATTGGCCCACATCAAAGAAGAACAGGAGAAAGCCACGCCGCCGCCAAAGGTCAAACCCGTAAGCGCGAAGAACGGCTACAAGAAGACCGGCCGCCGCCCTACTGGTCGACCCTCCAAGATGGAAGCGTATTATCAGAGGCGGCGTGCAGAACGGGCCGCTGAAGCGGCAGCCGATAGCTGAAAGAGCGATGTATTTTTTTTGGTGCGAGGCGCCTGCTTAAAGGTCCTGAAATACTGAATAGGCGAGCCACATCCACACAGCCGACGCCAACGCAAGGAAGGGCAACCAACCAAACACTCTCTCGCCCCTACGCTTCTGACGAAGGTGGATGGTCCAAAAAACAGCCAAAAAATGGTCGGTGATGATAGGACTCCGATGAAGGCAACGGCCTTGATGGCGTTCCATGGATAGTTTGGATGGTGTCCAACCGTTCCAGCAGGCGGGGTAAGCAAGTCAACAAAGATCGCAAACAACAATATAAAGCCGAACGCGAGTGCAAGGGGCACAGACAAGTCCAAAACTCTTCCTAAACGCGGACGGTCACTCACCACACCAATTTCCTTCAGAAACAGCCTAACGTATCGAAGTCGCCCGTACCACGCAAAGCCAGCCAGGGCTGCGATATTTGAGGTCTCCGCCCTGTCAGGCTTTGCTATCGTTCGCGCCTCTGGGTGGCACTTCTGCTTTGCAGACCGAGTGACATTTCTACTTGGTCGCAACACGCACACAGGCGCCTCACCTCGGAAAAGCGACCCGCCGTTGCACCACGGTCGTGCGCCACTCGCCCTCTTCGATACGCTCGATCGGCATGAGGCCCCAGCCGGCAAAGACCGCCTCGACCCCGGCTGCCTGACGGATCAGCACGCCAGAGAGGACAGCATACCCGCCCGGTGCCAGATGGGCGGCTATGGCAGGTGCCAGAGCTTTGAGCGGTGCGGCAAGGATGTTGGCGAATACCAGGCCGTATGGGGCGTGCTCGCGCAGGCGCGGGGCTTCGAAGCCCGCAGCGCGCACGCATCCGATCAAGGCCGCGACACCGTTCTCGCGCAGATTCTCGCGCGCTGTGGCAACGGCCACGGAATCGATGTCCGAGGCTAGCCCGCGCGCGCGCCAGAGCTTGGCAGCAGCCATCGCCAACACGCCAGTGCCGCAGCCGATATCGGCGATACGCTTGGCCCGCACACCGCGCCGGTGGAGCCGGTCCAGAGCGTGCAGACACCCCTGCGTTGTCGCATGGTGGCCCGTGCCAAAGGCCATCGCCGCCTCAATGCGCAACCCGATCCGATTGAGCGCGATGTGGTGCGCATCATGCGCCCCATGAACACTAAAGCGCCCAGCGTGGATGGGATGCAGCTCGCGGCGCACCTGGGCGACCCAATCACGGTCGTCCAAGCGCGAGAGCGCAAAAGGCGCCGCAGTGTGCACCGCCGCCAACAGCGCCAGCCCCGCCGCATCGGGGTGCGCCTCAAAGTAGGCGCCGATTTCCCAGCGCCCCGAGCCGTCCTCGATCTCGAACACCCCTACCCCGGTCGGCGCCGGATCGAGCGCCTCCAGCGCCTCGCCGAGTGCTTCGGCGGCATCGCGCTTGGGCGTGGTCGTCAGCGCCGTCCAAGTGGTCATGGGCGGCTCAGGCCGTCACACCTTCGGGGCAGCTGACGCCGGTCCCACCGACGCCGCAGTAGCCGCCGGGGTTTTTGGCCAGATACTGCTGGTGGTAATCCTCGGCGAAATAAAACTCCGGCAGCGCCACGATTTCCGAGGTGATCGGCCCGTATCCGGCCGCATCGAGGCGCTGCTGAAAGGCGGCTTTGGAGGCTTCTGCTGCCAGTTTTTGCGCGTCATCGGCGCAATAGATGCCCGAGCGATACTGTGTGCCGACATCATTGCCCTGGCGATTGCCCTGGGTCGGGTCATGGCCTTCCCAGAAGATGCGCAGCAACTCGGTGTAGGCGATCTTGGCGGGATCGAAGACCACCAGCACACCTTCTGTATGGCCAGTGCGCCCCGAACACACCTCTTTGTAGGTCGGGTTTGGTGTAAAGCCGTTCAGATAGCCCACGGCCGTCACATGCACGCCCGGGCGGGTCCAGAACAGGCGTTCGACGCCCCAGAAGCAGCCCATGGCGAAGACGGCTGTCTCCAGGCCTTCTGGATAGGGGCTTTTCAGGGCCTGGCCGTTGACGAAGTGCTGCTCGGCGGTCGGGATCGGCTCAGGACGGCCTGGCAGGGCGGTATCGGCGGAGGGCATGGCTGGCTTGAGAAAGCTGAACATGGGGGCGGCTCCTGTGTTGTTGGGGCTAGTATGGCGTCTTAGCGCGGCCTCTCAAGAGGTAGTGCGACGCTATGTGGATTTTAAGAAACAAATTACGAACCGCCCTTTCGTTTCGCCCTGCCCCGCGCTAACCTTTCACTATGGCACGCGATGAGCATGAAACCGACGCCTTTGCCGCTTGGGATGAGCGCCCGCTGAGCGCTCGCGCGGCTGCACCGCCGCCCTATCTGAGCGGTCTAAACCCACCCCAGCGCGAGGCGGTCGAGACCTTGGAGGGGCCGCTCCTGCTGCTCGCGGGGGCTGGTACGGGCAAGACACGGGCGCTGACGGCGCGCTTGGCCCACCTGATCCACACCCGGCGCGCCTGGCCAAGCCAGATCCTGGCCGTGACCTTTACCAACAAGGCCGCGCGTGAGATGAAGACGCGCACCTCGGCTCTGCTGGGCCACCCGCAGGAGGGACTGCCCTGGCTTGGCACCTTCCACAGCGTATGCGTGCGCATCCTGCGCCGCCATGCCGAACTGGTTGGTCTTAAGTCCAACTTCACCATTCTCGACACCGATGATCAGATCCGCCTGATCAAGCAACTCCTCCAGGCCGAAAACATCGACGACAAACGCTGGCCTGCGCGCCTGTTTGCCTCGATGCTGGACCGCTGGAAGAACCGCGCGGTAAAGCCCGCCCAGGTGCCCGACGACGAAAACGGTTTTGCGGGTGGGCGCGGCGCAGAGCTGTATGAGGCGTATCAGCGCCGCCTAGTCACGCTAAACGCCGCCGATTTCGGCGATCTGCTCGTGCATGTGCTGGCCATCCTCCAACACAATCCGGATGTCCTGGCCGACTACCGCGCGCGCTTTCGCTATATTCTGGTCGACGAATATCAGGACACCAACGTCGCGCAGTACCTGTTGCTGCGCCTGCTCGCCGCCGAGCACCGCAACATCTGCTGTGTGGGCGACGACGACCAATCGATTTACGGCTGGCGCGGCGCCGAGGTCGGCAACATCCTGCGTTTTGAGAGCGATTTTGAGGGCGCCAAGGTGATACGGCTGGAGCAGAATTACCGCTCCACCGGCCATATCTTGGCCGCAGCCTCAAGCGTGATCGCCACCAACGAAACCCGGCTTGGCAAGACGCTCTGGACCGAGGGGGATCCGGGCGATCGAGTCCGCCTCATCGGCCATTGGGACGGTGAGGAGGAGGCACGCTGGATTGGTGAGGAGATCGACGCACTGACCCGCGGCACCCGCGGTTTTGACGCAGTCTCGCCCGAAGGCATCGCCATTCTGGTGCGCGCGTCGTTTCAGATGCGTGCTTTTGAGGATCGTTTCCTGACCATCGGTCTGCCCTACCGCGTCATCGGCGGGCCGCGGTTTTATGAGCGCATGGAAATCCGTGACGCCATGGCGTATTTCCGCACCGCCGTCTCACTGGACGACAGCCTGGCCTTTGAGCGCATCATCAACACCCCCAAGCGCGGCCTCGGTGACAAGGCGGTGCAGACCCTCAACCGTTTCGCGCGTGAGGAGGATATCTCGCTCTTCGATGCTGCGCGCACCGCGGCGGCGGGCGGCTTGGGGCTGACCAAACGCGCTGAAAAGTCCCTCGGCCAACTGGTGGCACAGATCGAGCGCTGGCATGGGCTCGCCCAAGGCGCGGTCTCGACCGGCGAGAGCGTCGAGCGGGTCTCTCATATCGACCTTGCCGAGCAAATCCTGGAAGAAAGCGGCTACACCCAGATGTGGCTCAATGATAAATCGCCCGAGGCGCCGGGGCGCTTGGAGAACCTTAAGGAACTGGTCAACTCGCTGGAAGGGTTTGAGAATCTCCAGGGCTTTCTCGAACATGTCGCCCTCATCCTCGACAACGAGAGCGAAGACGGCATTCCAAAAGTCTCGATCATGACACTACACGCCGCCAAGGGCCTGGAGTTCCCCGCCGTTTTCCTGCCCGGCTGGGAGGACGGCCTGTTCCCCTCCCAGCGCGCCATGGACCAAGAGGGCGCCAAGGGCCTCGAAGAGGAACGCCGCCTGGCCTACGTGGGCCTCACCCGCGCCGAGCGTCACCTGACCATCAGTTTCGCCGCCAACCGCCACGTCTATGGGCGCTGGCAATCGGGGCTGCCCTCGCGCTTTATCGACGAGCTGCCCTCCGAGCATGTCGAGGTACTTACCCCGCCGGGCCTTTATGGCGGCGTGCACGGCGCGGCGGGCTCGGTCGCGGGCTCGGGGGTGGGGACATCCTCGCTGGAGAGCGCGGCGATGGATGCCGACAGCTACAACTCCCCCGGCTGGAAGCGCATGGCCGCCCGGCGCAGCCACCGTGCCCAGCCCCCCCAGGAGGCGCGCCCGCTGACCATCGACGCCACCGCCAAACCGGCCTTTGAGATCGGCACGCGCGTCTTCCACCAAAAATTTGGCTACGGTATCGTCGTCGAGCAAGAGGGCGACAAAACCGGCGTCGAGTTTGAGAAAGCCGGCTCGAAAAAGGTTGTCGCGGCCTATCTGAGCGCTGCCCAGCGCGCCGATGATGTGCCTTTCTGAACGGATCATCCCCTGGGCACGCTAGAAAACCGGCTGGCCCGGCGCCGCCGCGCCGCCAGCGTCTACAGCTTGCGCCCGGTGATTGGCGTCATCGGGCGCCTTAGCGTCGTCCTCGGCCTCTCCATGCTGTTGCCCGCCGCGCTTGACTATGCCGATGGCTCGGACAACTGGCGCGCCTTTGCGCTCTCGGCGTTTCTCGTGGCAGTCTCGGGCCAATCCCTGAGCCTCGCCAGCCGCAGCGCCACACGCCAAGGGCTAAGCCGCCAGCAAGCGCTCTTGCTGACGACGCTAGTCTGGTTTGCCCTGCCCGTCTTTGGCAGCGTGCCCTTTGTGCTCGGCAGCCCCAGCGCCAGCCTGACCGATGCGTTCTTCGAGGCGATGTCGGGCCTCACCACCACCGGCGCCACGGTGTTCTCGGGGCTTGGCGAGGCCGACCGCGGTATGCTGCTTTGGCGGGCGTTGCTGCAATGGTTTGGCGGTGTGGGGATCGTCGTGGTGGCGATGGTATTCCTGCCGGTGCTCAAGATCGGCGGCATGCAGTTTTTTCGCTCCGAGGGCTTCGATGTCTCGGGTGATATTTTGCCGCGCGCTGCCGAAGTCGCGCGGGCTTTGTTCTGGATCTATCTTACACTGACTGTGCTGTGTGTGATCGGCTATGCCAGCACCGGCATGACCACCTTCGAGGCCGTAGCCCACGCCATGACCACCGTTTCTACTGGTGGTATGGGGACGTACGATGACAGCTTCGACCGATTTTCATCGGCTTCACATTATGTCGCCGTGGTGTTCATGGCGCTGGCGGCGCTGCCCTTTATCCGCTTGATCCAACTCTCACGCGGACAATGGCTGCCGCTTTGGCGCGACAGTCAGGTGCTTGCTTTCCTGGCCATTCTGGGTGTGGTGACAACAGTGATCGCGGCCTGGATCTGGACGGCTGAGCGCTACGGCGCTGCTGAGGCTGTGCGCGAAGCGCTGTTCAACGTCACCTCGATCATGACCGGCACCGGCTATGCCTCCTCCAACTACAACGCTTGGGGTGGTTTTGCCGTAACGCTGTTTTTCATCGTCGCGCTTATCGGAGGGTGTGCCGGATCCACCTCGTGTTCAGCAAAAGTATTTCGCTATCAAATTTTGTTTGCCGCACTGACCAACGAGATCCGCCGCATCCACAACCCCTCCGGCGTGTTTCCGCTGCGCTATGATCGGCGCTCGGTCGAGCCGGAGGTGCTATCTTCGGTCATGGCGTTCTTTTTCGTATTTGTTGCGGCAATCGTGATCTGGGCGGTGGCGCTGTCGATGTTTGGCCTCAGCGCGATCACGTCGATTTCGGGCGCGGTGGCGGTTTTGGCCAATGTGGGCCCTGGGCTCGGCTCGGAGATCGGCCCAGCCGGCAACTTTGCCAGCCTCCCCGATGGCGCAAAGTGGCTGTTGGCGTTTGGCATGGTGCTGGGCCGGCTCGAATTCCTCTCGGTTTTGGTACTGCTCACCCCGGTTTTCTGGCGCCGTTGAGAATTTTCCGCCGAATATTAACCATGTGTGCATTTTCTTTGCGCCGCGGCGCTCCACATACAGGATCGACGGGTGGCTCAGGCCAAGGCTCGTCACCGAACGCTCTCCCAGGGTTCGGTCAATCGCTTTCGATGGGGTGGCCTGGCCACCCCTTTTTTTCTCTTTAACGCAAACCAACATTGCCTTAAGATGCATTGAAGACCCAATGCGATCCCAATGCCCCATCCAAAAGCCATCACCCTTAAGCAACTGCGCGCCTTAGCTGCCATCGTCGACACCGGCTCGATTACGGCGGCAGCGGGCGTGCTCAATGTCACCCCACCGGCGGTCTCGACCCAGTTGCGCTCGCTGGAGGACGGCGTCGGCGACACCGTGCTCAACCGTGGCCCCGATGGCAAAATCAGCCTGACTGTGGTCGGGCGTGAGATGTTGCAAACCGTGCACAAGATCGAGACCGCACTGGAGCAGTGTTTCGAGCGGGTGCGTGCGCTCCAAGCCGGGCGCGCGGGCTATGTCTCGGTCGGGGTAGTCTCGACCGGAAAATACTTTGCGCCGGGCCTGGTAGCCGATCTCAAGCGCACCCTGCCCGATGTGGAGATCGGCCTCAAAGTCGGCAATCGCGAGAAGATCGTCGATGCGCTGGTGCGCGGTGAGATCGAACTGGCGATCATGGGCCGCCCGCCACAGGACCCGCCGGTCGAGAGCGCAGTGTTGGGCGATCACCCCTATATCGTGGTCGTGCCGCCGACCCACCCCCTGGCGCGCCAGACCGATGTCACGCCCGACGAATTGCTCACCCAGACCTTTCTCGGGCGCGAGCAAGGCTCGGGCACGCGCATCCTGATGCGCCGCTTTCTCGATCGCATCGGTGAGGGCCGTCCCTACCGCATGATCGAGATGGGCACCAACGAGACCATCAAGCAGGCGGTGATGGCGGGGCTTGGCATCGCTTTGATCTCGGCCCACACCGTGGTGCCGGAATTGGAGGCGGGACGCCTAGTCATGGTGCGCATGGAGGGTCTGCCCATCCTGCGCCACTGGTATTTGGTGCGCGCGAGCGAGACCGCGCTCTCACCCACGGCACGCTCGTTTGAGGAGTTTCTCCTCGCTCAGGAGGGCCGCTACTTGCCTGCGCTACCGCGCCCGCTCCTGATCGACCGCTGGGAGGACGTGCCCGTTTAGCCGTCGCGATGAACCTTTTCGCGCCGCTCGTGTGCTTCCTGGGCTGCCAGCGACAGCGTCGCCGTCGGGCGCGCCTCCAGGCGGCGCAGCGCGATCGGCTCACCCGTGCGCTCGCAATAGCCGTAGGTGTCCTCTTCGATACGCCGGATTGCGGCGTCGATCTTGGCGATCAACTTGCGCTGGCGGTCGCGCGTGCGCAGCTCCAAGGCGCGGTCGGTCTCGGCCGAGGCGCGATCGGCCAGATCGGGAATGTTGTTTTCGCTCTCGCGCATCTCTTCGACCGTGGTGCGGCTCTCAGAGAGGATCGAGGCGCGCCAGGCGAGCAATTTAGCGCGAAAATAGGCGCGCTGGCGCTCACCCATGAAGGGCTCGTCGTCAGAGGGCCGGTACTCGGCATCGATCGGCGTCTCAACGTTCATGGTTGCAGGCCCCTGTCTTGCCATGGTTTGCCGACCCGCTGGCGCGGGCGCTGGCACCCGTTCTCATTTGCGCGCTCTATAATGCGAAGCGCGCGCGCTGTCACGTCTTAAACTCATGCACACCTCTGGCTATAACCGCGCAGCAACAAGACTTATCCACAAGAGAGCGCCGGCATGATCCGTTTCGAAGGTAGCACTGAATATGTGGCGAGCGAGGCACTCAGCGTCGCCGTCAACGCCGCCATTGCATTGGAGCGCCCGCTGCTGGTCAAAGGCGAGCCGGGCACGGGCAAGACCGAACTGGCGCGTCAGGTGGCGGGCGCGCTCGGGCTCGATCTGATCGAATGGCATGTCAAATCGACCACCCGCGCCCAGCAGGGCCTCTACGAGTACGACGCCGTCTCGCGGCTGCGCGACAGCCAGCTGGGCGATGAACGCGTGCGCGACGTGGCCAATTACATCCGCCCCGGCAAGCTCTGGGAGGCGTTTCGTGCCGACAAAAAGGTCGTGCTGCTGATCGATGAGATCGATAAGGCCGACATCGAGTTTCCCAACGATCTCCTACAAGAACTCGATCGCATGGCCTTTTACGTCTACGAGACCGGCGAGACGGTTGAAGCCCGCCAGCGCCCGGTGGTGATCATCACCTCCAACAACGAGAAGGAATTGCCTGATGCCTTTCTCAGGCGGTGCTTTTTCCATTTCATCGCCTTTCCCGATGCCGAGACGCTGCAGCGTATCGTCGATGTCCATTTCCCGGGGATCAAACGCGATCTGGTGCGCGCGGCGCTGACGCGGTTTTACGAGATCCGCGAGACGCCGGGCCTCAAGAAAAAACCCTCGACTTCTGAGGCACTCGACTGGCTGCGCCTTCTGGTGGCCGACGACATCGACCCCGCCGATCTGCGCGCCGACGTGCGCGAGGCGATCCCACCGCTCCATGGCGCGCTGCTCAAAAACGAGCAGGATGTGCATTTGTTTGAGCGGCTGGCCTTTATGGCGCGGCGCGGGCGCGGCGGCGCTTGATCTTGGCCCCCCAGCAGTGCCAACCATGGGAGGGCAAGGTGTGAGGGGGCATGATGGTCACGATCCGGCCGCTTAGGGCGAGCGACGAGCAGGCATGGCGCAGGCTCTGGCGTGGGTATTTGGCGTTTTACGAGGCCTCGGTCGATGATGCCGTCTACACGCTGACCCTGGCGCGCCTCCTCGATGACGAGGTGCCTGAGATGGGCGCTTTGGTTGCCGAGCGGGAGGGAGCGCCGGTCGGGCTCGTGCATTACATCTTTCACCGCCACTGCTGGCGGGTCGAAGATGTCTGCTACCTGCAAGACCTCTACGTCACCGAGACAGCCCGTGGCACGGGCGCCGGGCGGGCGCTGGTCGAGGCGGTTTATGCCGAAGCCGACCGGCGAGGCTCTCCCGCAGTCTACTGGCTTACCCAGGATTTCAACGCGACAGCGCGCCAACTCTACGACCGGATTGCGACGCAGACGCCGTTTATCAAGTACCAGCGATGAGGGTCTTCATCGCCGCTCTCATGGTGCTTGGCGCCTGTGCAACACCGCGCGAGGAAGCGCTGACCGCCCCCCGCCTGCCCGACACCCCAGTGCTCTACCGCGCCCTGCCCGCTGGTGAGACGCGCTGGTCCAACGAGGCGCTGGCCAAGCTGTTTGTGCGGCTGGTCTTCGATGCCGAATGGGGCGCGCGCCGCGTGGCGTTGGTGCGCTTTGAGGGACCGATTTCCGTGGGCCTCGAAGGCCCTGGCGCCGAGCAGTACCGCGATTTTCTGGAACGCTATTTTTCCTACCTGCGCCGCCATGCCTTGCTCGACATCCGCACGGGTGCGGTTGGGCGCAATCTGCATATTCGCTTTGTCGAGGGAGCGGATTTCCGGGCGCTGTTGCCGGGGGCGGCGTGTGTCGTGGTGCCAGGCGATCTGGCGTGGGAGCAGTATGCCGAGCGCCCGGATCGTCTTGGTGGGCGGGCCATGGTCGAGTTGCGCGCCATTCGGGCGATGACGGTGTTTCTGCCGGGCTCCGATGAGCCGCACCGGGTGCGGGCCTGTTTGCTTGAAGAAATCGCGCAAGCGCTCGGGCCGATCAATGATTTTTACGGTCTTGGCCCTTCGGTGTTCAACGACGATTTCGCCCATCTCTGGCCGACCCGGCTCGACCTCTTGATGTTGCGTGTCCTCTACGACGGAGCGTTGCGCCCGGGGCTAAGCCGGGCCGAGACCGAGGTGCGCGCGCGTGCGGTGCTCGATCGCATCCATCCGGCGGGCCAGGGCGCGGCACCCCTGCCCTATCCGCTGCGCTCGGGTATGCGGGATTGGCGCACGCGGATGCAGCGTATCGTCTCTCGCGAGACCGGTGCGCGGGCGCGCCGAGCGCTGGCGCTGGCACTGGCCGAAGAGGCCGCCATCCGCGTCCCCGATACGCCCTGGCACTGTCATGCGTTGCTGACGCTCGGGCGGGTGTTGTTGCGCCCCGATCCCGACGCCGCCTTGGCAGCACTTAACAAGGCCGGAGCGGTCTGTGCGCGTGTCCACGGCGGCGACGATCTGCGTCTGGCGCGCATTCGCATTGAGCGCGCGGCCGCCCTCCTCGCTCTCATGCGCCCGCGTGAGGCGCTGGCTGAGACTTCCGGCTTGGAGCGGGTGCTAGCAGCCCATGGTCTGGACGAACGCCTTGCCGCCCATTATGCGCTCAAGAGCCGGGCGCTGCGCGCACTCGGCGAGCAGGCCGCGGCAGAGCGCGCCGAAGCGCAGGCCAGGACTTGGGCCGGTTATGCGCTCGGTGTCGAGAATGCAGCCTTGATCGACTGGCTCTGAGACGCCCGTCGAACACCACGTGGGAAGAGAGGCAGGCGATGGTAACGGCGCTCACCTTCATTGCGGCAGGCGTCTTGGGCTGGACACGCGCTGCACGGCGCGGCGGGCGCACGGCAGACAAGGTGCAGTACGCGCTGGTCCATGCCATTGCCGCGACGCTGGCCATTCTGGCGTTGCAGATCCTCGCCTTCAACATGGGCTGGATCGGCTGATCCTCAGCGCCGCCGCGACAACGGGTCGGACTTGTGGTGTGGGTCAGGCTCGCGGCGGGGTGCGGGCGTTGTGCGTGTGGCGAGCGCTCCGGCGAGACCGTTTAGCATCACGGTGGGCGTTGCGGTGGTGCTTGGCGCGGTTTATGTAGATCCCATGTTCTTCACGCTGTTCTTTGGGCTGAAAGCGGCTGGCGTGCCGGTGTCGCTGCGCGAGCATCTGGCGCTCTTGGAAGGGATGCGCCTTGGCTTGGCCGAGTTTGACCTCAATGCCTTCTACCACTTAGCACGCGCTGCCTTGATCAAGGACGAGCGCCATCTTGATCGCTTTGACCGGGTGTTTGCCAGCGTCTTCAAGGGGGCGATCAGCGAAACCCCGGAAGGCCCCGAGGCGGTGGCACTGCCTGAGGAGTGGCTGCGCCGTCTGAGCGAAAAGCATCTGAGTGACGAAGAGAAGGCCTTGATCGAGTCGCTCGGCGGTTGGGACAAGCTGATGGGGACCTTGGAGGAGCGCCTGCGCGAGCAGCAAGGCCGCCACCAGGGCGGCTCGAAGTGGATCGGTACCGCCGGCACCTCGCCCTTTGGCGCCTATGGCTACAATCCCGAGGGCGTGCGCATCGGCCAGGACGGCTCGCGCCATCGCAAGGCGGTCAAGGTTTGGGACAAGCGCCAGTTTCGCGACTATGACGACACGGTCGAGCTTGGCACGCGCACCATCAAGGTGGCGTTGCGGCGTCTGCGGCGTTGGGCGCGCGAGGGGGCGGTGGAGGAACTCGACCTCGATGCCACCATCCGCAAGACCGCCGAGAGCGGCTATCTGGATGTGCGCACCCGTCCAGAGCGTCACAACGCGGTCAAGGTGTTGATGTTGTTCGATGTCGGCGGCTCGATGGACGATCATGTGCGCATCGTCGAGGAGCTGTTCTCGGCCGCGCGGGCTGAGTTTAAGCATCTGGAGTATTACTACTTCCACAACTGCCTCTATGAAGGCCTCTGGCGCGACAATCGCCGCCGCTGGGACGAGCAGACCCCGACCCATCAGGTGCTCAATACCTACGGCGCCGACTACAAGCTGATCTTTGTCGGCGATGCTGCCATGAGCCCCTATGAGATCATCCAGCCGGGGGGTGCCAACGAACACTGGAACGCGGAGGCAGGCGAGGTCTGGCTGCGCCGGGCGCTGGCCAAGTTTCCGTCTGCTGCCTGGATCAATCCGGTCGCCGAGCCGCATTGGCGCTATACCCAGTCGACGGCGATTATCTCCAAGATCATGGAGGGGCGCATGTATCCCATGACGCTTTCGGGGATCGAAGCCGCCACGCGCGATCTGGTGCGCTAGGCGATGGCCGAGACCTCGTTGCCCTGCCGCTACGACGCGCGCGCCCACAACCGGATCGAGCGCATGGCCCGTCTGCTCGACAGCGGGCTACGCATTCCGGGCACGGAGATCCGCTTTGGCGCCGATGCGCTGATCGGCGCGTTGCCGGTGGTCGGCGATACGCTCTCGCTGGGGCTATCGCTTTGGCTGATCCGCGATGCGCATAAAGCCGGTTGCAGGCGGTCCACGCTTTTGCGCATGGGCGCCAATGCCGCCTTTGACTGGGCGCTGGGGCTGGTGCCGATCCTGGGGGATGCGCTCGACATCGCCAATCGCGCCAATGCGCGCAATGCGCGCCTGGCATTGGAGGACTTGCGTGGCTGACGTAGGCCCCTGCGACACCTTGGAGCAGGCGAAAAGTCCATGACCGCGCCCCGCTCTGCGCCTATATCAGGATCATGCTGATCAAACTGCTGCCGTTTCTGCTGATTGCCGTTGGGCTCTACGCCTGGGTCCGCGTCCAAGCTTGGGCGAGTGGGCGTAACTTGCGCCGCCAGTCGCGCCCGCTCGCCAACGACCGCCTAGAGCGCTTGGTTGCCCAACTAGCCGAAACCGCCGGTGTCGATCAGATCCGCGTGCGCGTGCTCGATCAGGCCATGATCAACGGCCTCGCCACGCCCGGCGGCGAGATCTATGTCACCAGCGGCTTGGTACGCGAGGTGCAGCGCGGGCGCGTCAGTGCCGATGAGTTCGCCTCGGTGGTGGCGCATGAGTTGGGCCATCTGGCCCTGGGCCATACCCGGCGGCGCATCATCGAAGTCACCGGGGCGCAGGCTGCTACGCTGATCGTGGGCGGCTTGCTCGCCCGTTTGATCCCGGTGGTCGGCTGGTATCTGGCGCGCTTTATCAGCAATTTCTTCGTCGCCTCGCTCTCGCGCAAGGACGAGTTCGAAGCCGATCGCTACGCCACCGCGCTGATGCTGCGCGCGGGGCTGGGGGCCGAGCCCCAGGCGCGCATGCTCGAAAAGCTCGAAGAGCTGGCGCCGGGCGCACACACATACGCAGTAAGCTGGCTGGCCAGTCACCCTCCCGTCGCCGAGCGTGCGCGTGCCATTCGCGAGAATGCCGGGCGCTGGCTGACGGCGTGAGGTCTGCCTCGCATTGACACGTGCGGTGCTATGCGTTCCCCTCGCGCCGAGGTGAGGGGAGACCGGGTGTGAGCCAGCTTGAGGGATTTGCCCGCTACGCCCTTTACTGGGCGCCCCCTGCGGGCTCGGGGCTGGAGGACTTTGGGGCGGCTTGGCTTGGGCGCGATGCGGCGGGCAGGCCTTCTGCGCGGATGGCGGTCGAGTTGCCCCTTCCTCTGCCGCAGATCACCGCCAAGGCGGCGCGCTATGGGTTTCATGCCACGCTGAAGGCGCCGTTTCGTCTGGCTGAGGGCCGGCGCGCTGGCGATCTTGACCGTGCGCTTGTCGAGACTGCGGCCACGACCGCCCCCGCGGAGGGACCGGCGCTGGTGCCGGTGCTGTTTGGCGGCTTTGTGGCCTTACGCCCCAAGGGCCCCTGCCCGTTCATCGACACTCTCGTGCTGGACCTGGTCGAGCGTCTTGATGGCTGGCGTGCGCCCTTGGACGAGGCCGAACTGCGCCGTCGCCGCGCGCCTGGTCTGACGCCGCTGCAAGAGGAGGCGCTCCAGCGCTACGGCTACCCCTATGCCGGTGCGGCCTTTGGCTTTCATGTCACGCTGTCGGGGCGTCTGTCGCCAGAGCATGGCGCGTCTGTCGTGGCTGGCGTGCGCCCTCTGGTCATGCCCCATCTGCCAGCGCGTTTTCGCCTCGATGAGATCGCGCTCTTTGGCGATCCGGGCCAAGGCCGCCCGTTTCGCTTGCTCAAACGCTATCCCCTGCGCGGCCAAGAGGAGACCCCGCCATGACAATCACCAACTTCCCCGAAGCGCTGGCACGGGCTGGCTGGGCGCTGTCTCAGGATGGCAAGGCCATCGATAAGACATTTCGCTTCAACGATTTTCGGGCGGCTATGGCCTGGATGACGCGCATGGCCTTTGAGGCCGAGGCGCTCGATCACCACCCGGAGTGGTCCAACGTCTACAACCGCGTCAGTGTGCGCCTGACCACCCACGATACCGGAGGCCTGAGCGCCAAGGACATCGCACTGGCCGAGCGCATGGAAGCGGTCTCGACGGTGGCGCCGACGGGCTGAGGCCGCTTTAACCCAACGCTAACCATCACCGCGCATCGTTGGCAGGTAGTTCCCTGCGAGGTATCATGACCTTCGAGCGCGAAAATCCGCCGTCGAGTGGCAACGCTCCACGCGCGGTGCACGGCACTGTCTCCACTGCGCCAAGCGCTGGTTCGGGCACAGTGCTACCTGCCACGGCTCTGTCCGCTGCTCCGGCCCGGCTTGTGCTGGTGGTCGATGACAGCCGCGCTCAACGCAAGCTGATGCGTGCCAGGCTTTGTACTTGGGGGTATGAGGTGGTCGAGGCGGCTGATGCCATTGCCGCGCTCACCATGTTGCGCGCCCATCCGGTGCCGCTGGTGCTCAGTGATTGGCACATGCCGGGCATGTCCGGGCCAGATTTCTGCCGGGCGCTGCGGGCGGAGGCGGCGCCGCTCTCCGACACTTATGTTGTGTTGATGTCGGCGATTGCCCCGGATGAGGACGTCGCCGATGCCTACACAGCTGGAGCCGATGATTTCCTGCAAAAGCCCATTGAGGAGAGCGCGTTATTGGCGCGTCTTTCCACGGGGCTGCGGGTGTTGTCACTGCGCCGGCGTCTCATCCGGGCCGAGTCCGAACAGGCCCGCCTGCACGCGCGCTCGACCGTGCAAAACCGCCTAGCACATCGTCTGTCCGAGCTCCTGCCGGGGCCGGAGCATCAGGGTGATGGCCGCACGGACGAGAACGATTTGACTTGTACAGTGCACAACACCCACCGCCACAGCGCCTTGATCGGTGAGGGTGCCGAGAGCACTGGACGTCTGGTCGGCATGGCAGGGCCGCTTAGTACGTGGCGTGCGGTTTTCGCACTTTCGTCCGATACCGCGCTGGCAGCGGGGCTTTGCGGCCTCTGGTTGGAGCGGCGCTTGTCCGCCTCTCGCAACGACACGCCTCCACTGCCCGATCCTGCGGCGATTCTGTCCGAGTTGAACGCTTGGCTGATGCGCACACCCGGCCCGTTGCAACGGGCCGCAATGGCCGTGCGGGTGGGACTGTGTGTGCTCGAGAATGCTACTGGTCTGGGGCAGATCGCGTTGGCCGGCCACGCCGCACCTTTGTTGTTGGAGCAAAGCGGCGGCAACGTGGCCTTGGGCGCGTCGGGGCCCGAGATCGGTATTCTTCCTGATGTCGATTACGCCAGTCACGAGTTTCAGCTCGCTCCTGGAGAGGGTTTGCTGCTGGCAACGCAGGAAGCTGCTCTTCTGCCAAAACCCCATCCCACAGCGATGACCGCCACGGTTTGGGAGGTTGAACAAGGTGTTGCACCTCTGCGTGGGCATGCTGCGCCGTTTCACCCATCCCAGCCCACGTTGAACGAGGCCAGACAGCGCTGCGGCCTAGCGGAGGATACTCCCGCCCTACTCCTGGTGCGTAGCGCCAAGAGCGCAGCCCTGGCCGCGCCCAGAACGAACGGCTTTTTTCCCGCTCAAGCGCCCTCGGCGCCCAGGCCGTTTGCCAGTAGCACATCGACCGCATCGAACGAGGCCGAAAATAGCGCTGAGAGCGCCTCCGCTTCTAGGCTCGACGGGGCTGACCCTGCCGCAGCAGCAGCTTCAACCCGTTGAACTTCGATGGCAAAGGCGCGAAAGCCGAGGTTGAGCGCCGCACCGCGCACGGCATGGAGGGCACGCTTGGCCGCCTCCGCATCGCCATCGCTCACCGCTTGACGCAGATCGTCAAAGCGTTCGCCCCCTTCTTCGGCCAAGCTGTCGCGCAACTCAGCCATCAATTCGGCCCCGCATTCGTCGACAATCTCCGCCAGCGCCTCAGAGTCGATCAACTCCTCAGCACCAAACCCGGCGCCCTGCTGCACTCTGGCCGCCATACTGGACATCGCACGATCCTTTCCAATTCACTTCGGTCGTCGATACAATTCTACAACCGTCCAGATTGCTCTTCGGTTAATCGGGTATCCTTGGCCTTGTCCAGCCTCCAGCGCACACCACCCAAGCGCATTGGCAGTGCTTTACCATTGCATTTCAGAGCGATGCTAAGCGACGCTATAAGCGACAGGAACAGGGAGATTGCCAATGAGCCTCGCCGAAACCGTTGCCCAGCGCGCCAACTTCGATCACGGCCAAGAGCGCATCGATCTTGCCGCGGCCTTGCGCTGGACAGCGCGCCTCGAGATGCACGAGGGTGTGGCCAACCACTTTTCACTGGCCGTCGACAACGCTGGCACGCGCTTCTTGATCAATCCCAACAACCGCCATTTCTCGCGCGTGCGCGCCTCCGATCTGCTGCTGCTCGATGCCGACGACCCGGCCACAATGGAGCGCCCGGACGCCCCCGATCCCACGGCTTGGGGCTTACATGGGGCGGTCCATCGCCTTTGTCCGCATGCGCGCTGTGCGCTGCATGTGCACTCGGTCTATGCTACTGTACTGGCTTGCTTGGAAGATCCGTGCCTGCCGCCCCTCGATCAAAACGCCGCCATGTTCTACGAGCGCGTCGCCTACGATCTCGACTATGGCGGGCTTGCCCTGGCCGAGGAGGCCGAGCGCACCTGCGCCAATCTCTCAGACCCCAAGAAGAGCGTGCTGATTATGGGCAACCATGGCGTGATGGTGGTCGGACGCACGGTGGCGGAGGCGTTCGATCGGCTCTACTACTTCGAACGCGCTTGCCAGACCTATATCAAGGCGCTCTGGACCGGGCGCCCCTTGCGTATCCTCTCCCATGCCGTGGCCGCACACACCGCAGCGCAGCTCGAAGACTATGGCGAGCCAGGTGCGGCCCACCTGCGCGAGTTGAGGGCGATCTTGGACGAAGAAGGCTCCGACTACGCGGATTGAGCCCTTCAAAACGGGATAGTGTCGCCCTTGTAGTCCTCAAAGACGCCGGTGGTGGCCAGCGAAAGTGCCTCAAAACGCTCCAACAGGCGCCGTGCGCTTTCCTCGGCAGTAAGATCGGCGCCGGGGCCGCCCATGTCAGTGTGTACCGAACAAGCGTAAGCAGTTGTTGTAAAATATCAAATTGGCTTCGCTTAGGAACGTCTCTACTCTGACGTTCCTATCAGGAGCCGGCGCTTAGAGCGAGACCGGCTATAGTGATCGACCTCCTGCAAGGTCTGATGACCCGTCCATGCGGCAATTCTGGCAGTCTCCCAGCCAAGCTCGATAAGCATTCTGGCGCGGGCCTTTCGTAGGCCGTGAAAACCAAGCCCAAGGCCGGCCAGGCCGGGTACGGCGTCGATAGACCGCTTGAAAAAACCGGTCATGGTTCGCGCATTGCGAGGCTGCCCATCCGCATCGACCACCCACGTCCGCCTCCCATCCGCGTGCGCCAGCGCCGATAGAACGTGCGCGTGATCCTCGGCCAATGCCTCCCAGCCAGGCGGCAGCGCGCGAAAGGGCACCTCAACCGTACCTTGCGTCTTCTGCTGTACAAACGAAATCCACCCGTCCGCGGTCAGATCGCCCGGCCCAAAACACGAGACATCACCCCGCCGAGCCGCCGTCCAATAGGTAAGCTCCATGAGCAGCCGCTGTTCCGAGCCATACGGCCAGTACGCGCGAAAGGCTCCGATGTATTCAGGCTGCCATGCTGGAAAGCCCTCATTGCCACTGCGCGTGCGACGTGGCTTCTTAACATCCCTCGCCACGTTGCGATCCACCAAACCCATCTCGACAGCCTGATCAAGAAGGGCACGCCATGCCTTGAGCCGGTTTTCAGCCTGACCATGGGTCATCGGCTCTATATCGCGGCGAAGGTGCGCAGCGGTCAGGCTCGCAGCCATCAATTCACCCACGGTTATATTACCGTTATGACCACGCTTCTTGAGAAGCTTGTGTATTGAATACGCCATCTGCTTTTGGCTTCGGTGGGCATAGGCAAGCCGTCTTTGGCTCTGCATGAAAGAGCCAGCAACAGCACCTAGCGTACCTTTTTTGTTTTTTACGATCTCGGGAGAGGGAGCGCCCTCTATGGCCTGTTCATACGCACGGAGAAATTTCGGGTGATCCTCGGGCAGATTGGGCATGCGGACAGTCTTGCCGCCAGGCGGCTCGACGTAGATCCGAAGCGAACCGTCCTTGTTGCGCCGGTGTTTGATGTACCGAAGCCGGCCTAGAATACGTCGTCTGGGCATTTGTCGCCGACTTGGCCCTGGTAGGGCAGATCGTCAACCCATGCGTCCAGATCGAGACGGTCATAGAACACCATACCTTTATGGGTCTTCTTCGGGAGCGAAAGCTCGAACAACGTAGCCTGTGACACCCCCAGATAAGCAGCTGCTCTAGCCGCGCGCATGAGGCGCGGCTGGATCTCGATGGGGCGTGCTGTACCGCTCATGCCGCCTACCTCAGATTGGCCATGGGCACGTTTCTGACATGAAGAGCACGAACAACACGAGAAGCAGCGCGAGCGCCTGGCAGGCCTGGGACAGCCAGTGCATCAGGCGCCCGCCCTGTTGTCGACGGCCTGGGTCTCGGGGCGCGCGTCTCGCTCAGCCTCGAAGTGTGCGCGCATCTTGGCGGATGCTTGGTCGAGGCGGGCCAGAGAGTGCAACGTGTCGCGCGCGCCGTGGGCGTCGTGCTTGGTGTCGCCCACGATGGCGCAGACCACTTCGTGCGTGGCCGCCAGCAGGGT
>JBCDHK010000015.1:0-23687 GCA_038750185.1 Pseudomonadota bacterium | reverse complement strand
TGGGCTGCGACCTGTGCGGCGGGCGGATCGCCGCTTGGATCGTAGATGTGGGTCCGCAGCCCAAGCCGCGCTGCTGCCATGGCCAGCATCCGGCCCAGTTGTCCGCCGCCTAAGATGCCGATGGTGCTGCCCGGCGACAGCGGCGCGCCCTGCTCAGAGGTCATCGGCGGGCTCCTCGGCAACAGCGTCGGTCTGTGCTTGGCGCCAGGCGTTGAGGCGTGTTGCAAGCGCCGCATCGCCCACAGCAAGTTGGGCCGCAGCAAACAGCGCCGCATTGGCCGCCCCCGCCGCGCCGATGGCAAAGGTGGCAACGGGAATGCCTTTGGGCATCTGCACGATGGAGAGCAGACTGTCGAGCCCAGAGAGCGCCTTACTCTCGACCGGGACACCGAGCACGGGCACACGCGTCTTGGAGGCCAGCATCCCCGGCAGATGCGCCGCCCCTCCGGCACCGGCGATAATCGCGCCGAGCCCGCGCGCCTCTGCCGCCTCGGCATAGCCAAACAGCCGATCGGGCGTGCGATGGGCCGAGACGATGCGGCACTCGTGGGCGATCTCCAGCGCCGCCAGCACCTCTGAGGCCGCGCGCATCGTCGCCCAGTCCGACTGGCTGCCCATCACGACCCCAACGCGCGCCGCCACCTGATTTCGCTCGACCATCCCCACCTCCAGCAAAGGCCGCAAACCTACTCACCCGCCCGCGCGGCGCAAGAGGGTGCGCCCCTCGGCGCCTCTCAAGCGATGATGTCGGGGGTGATCTGGTCCTGCAGGCGCGTAATGCGGTCCTTCAGGCCAAGACGGCGCTTCTTCAGCCGCTGCAAGGCAAGGCGGTCGGTGAAGCTGTCGGCGTCGATCTCCTCGATCTGACGGTCGAGGGCGCGGTGCTCCTGGCGCAGATGCGCCAACTCCGCACGCAGCAGATCGTCTTGCTTCATGATCGCCATGGGCTACTCCGAGCAAATGCTCCTCTCGCGCGCTGGTAGATACAACCCCGCGCGCCCGCCGCCAAACGGTTTTCGCATCCCCACAGCCCAGAAGCACCGCCCGGTGCCTCCCAGCCTGTGGATTGTCGGCTGCTGTGCGGTTGATTGCATGTGGGCAAACGCCCAGCTACACCTCCTCAGGCAAACTCCCGAGGCTCGCATGCTCGCCAAGATCGCCCTAACCCTGGTTGTACTGTTTGCGATCTGGGTGCTGTTCTTCCGACGACCCAAGCCACGCCCGCGCCGCAGCCTGGAGGCGCTGGCCCTGGTGCGCTGCACCGACTGCAACACCTGGCACCTGCCCGGCTCGGCCTGCGCCTGCAAGCGCACCCCCGGCAATGGCGACGGGGGCAAGCGATGACCCGGTCTGCGGACTACAGGCTCAACGCTGCTCGGGCTCCCCTCCAGCGCGAGACACACTGCCCATGCTGGTGAGCGACTTTGCAGCGCTGGGCGCAGGACTAGCCGTCCTGGTCCTGGCAGGCGATCTGCTGGTGCGCGGGGCGGTGGCGCTGTCGCTGCGCTTTGGGCTCTCGCCGATCGTGGTCAGCGCCACCATCGTCGCCTTCGGCACTTCGGCGCCGGAGTTGTTGATCTCGGTCCAAGCCGCTTTGGAAGGCGCACCGGGGATCGCGCTTGGCAATGTGGTGGGCTCCAATATCGCCAATGTCTGGTTAGTGTTGGGGGTGCCGGCGCTGATCGCGCCCTTGGCGGCCATCGGCGCCGATGCCCACCGCAATACCTGGTTTATGATCGGCGCGACGACGGTCTTCTCGGCCCTGGTACTCAATGGCACCATCGGGCTTTGGGGCGGACTGCTGCTGCTGGCGATCACGGCGGCCATGGTCGGCGATGCGCTGCGCCTGGCCTTTGCCAACAACGGCGCCGAGGCTGAGAGCATCGCCGAGATCGAGGACGTCGATCCCCACATGGCGCCTTGGAAGATCGCCGGACTGATCGTGGCTGGGCTGGTCGGGCTGCCCTTTGGCGCCCATCTCCTGGTCGATGGCGCCCAGGCGATTGCGCGCGATCTGGGTGTCTCGGAGGCGGTGATCGGGGTCACCATCGTCGCCGTCGGCACCTCGTTGCCCGAACTGGCCACCACCGTCGCCGCCGCCTTGCGCAATCAGGCCGATGTGGCGATCGGCAATGTGGTCGGCTCGAATATCTTCAATCTGACTGCGATCATCGGCACGGCGGCGCTGTTTGCCCCCCTAGGGGTTCCCCAGGAAATCCTGTCGCGCGATCTCTGGGTCATGCTGGCGGCCACGGCGCTGCTGCTGCCTTATGTGTTGCTCAACCGCAAGATCTGCCGCTGGACGGGCGTGGCCTTTCTCGCCGCCTACGCCGCGTTCACCTGGGCCGCAGCGACGGGCCTTGGCGTATGAGGGAGCTTTACCCATGGCGCTGAGTTTTCGCCGCGCGCTCGTCACCGGCGCCGGGCGCCGTCTCGGGCAGGCCATGGCGCTGGCGCTGGCCGAGGACGGCCTCGACGTCGCCATCCACTACAACGGCTCCCGCGAGGGAGCCGAGGCCACGGCGCGCGGTGTCGAGGGACACGGTCGCAAGGCCGCGCTCCTGACAGCCGATCTGCTCGACGAGAACGCCGTCGCCGCCTTGATCCCGCGCGCGGCAGAGGCGCTCGGTGTCCCGCTCGACGTGCCGATCAACAACGCCTCGATCTTCGAGCCCGACGACATCGCCACCATGACGCGCACCTCCTGGGATCGCGCCATCGAATCCAACCTGCGCGCGCCCGTGCGCCTGACCCAAGCCTTCGCCGAGCAAGCCCCTAAAGCCGAGACCGATCAAAACGGCGAGCCGGTGGCCCGGGCCGTCGTCCTCCACATGCTCGACCAGCGCCTACACGCGCCCACGCCCTTCTTCCAGTCCTACACCGTGGCCAAGGCGGGGCTGCACATGCACCTGCGCACCATGGCCCAGGCGCTCGCACCGCACGTGCGCACCGGCGCCATCGGACCGGGGCCGACCCTGCAAGGCGACCGCCAGAGTGCCGCCCATTTCGCCCGCCAGCGCCAGGGCTGCATTCTGGGGCGCGGCGCCGATGTGGAGGACATCCTGGCCGCCCTCAGATTTATCCTCGGCTGCAAGGCCTTTACCGGCCAGATGTTGGCCATCGACGGCGGCCAGCACCTGGCCTGGGCCACCCCGGATGTGGTGGGCACCGAGCCATGAGCGTGGCTGTGGATGGGGCTGTGGACGGGTGTGCTTGCGACACTTGTCCACGGGCTACAAAGGAAAATCCAACCGTTGCCATGCGCAATGGGATTCCGTTAGATTCTTTAACTTGGTGCGCCAATTTGGCTCAGGTAATTATTTTTTTGTTTATAATCAATGCTCTAATAAATTGCCCAATTAATTTGCATTTTAATAAATTATTTGGAAACTCAAATATTAACAAAACTGTCTCACAGCTTTTCCCCACAGTTATCCACAGAAATCGGGGATTCATTATCTCTTGATATGAACCGTGCCGGCTGCAAAGGAGCCGCCCTTGCCATGAGCGAATCGATGCGCCGCACTACCGTCGATAGCCCCGCCAAAAACTCGGCCAAAAACGCTGCGGAAAACCCTGCCTTACCCAACGGCCAAAACCCCGTTCCCAGCGCCACCGGGCCCGAGGTAATCCGCGCCCATCTGGCCACCCTGCCCGACCGCCCCGGCGTCTACCGCATGCTCGATCGCCAGGGCGGTGTGCTCTATGTCGGCAAGGCGCGCTCGCTGAAAAAACGCGTCGCATCTTATGCCGGGCGCACCGGCCACTCCAACCGCATCGCAGCGATGATTTCGCGCACCGCGGCCATGGAGTTCGTTACCACCGAGACCGAGACCGAAGCGTTGCTCCTGGAGAGCAACATGATCAAATCGCTCGCGCCGCGCTACAACGTGCTGCTGCGCGACGACAAGAGCTTTCCCTATATCCTGATCGAGGACGGCCCCTGGCCGCTCATGCGCAAACACCGCGGCGCCAAGCGCGCCAAGGGGCGCTATTTCGGGCCGTTCGCCTCGGCAGGCGCGGTCGAGCGCACGCTCAACCAGATGCAAAAGGCGTTTCTGCTACGCTCCTGCTCGGACAGCGTGTTCTCCAGCCGCACGCGGCCGTGCCTGCTCCACCAGATCAAGCGCTGCGCCGCCCCCTGCACCGAGGAAATCACCCCCGAGGGCTACGCGGCGCTGGTCGAGGACGCCTGCCGCTTCCTGGAGGGCCGCTCGACGCGCGTCCAGACCGAATTGGCCGAGAAGATGCAAACCGCCGCCGCCGACATGGATTTCGAGCGCGCCGCCGTCTACCGCGACCGCATCCGCGCCATGACCGCCATCCAAGGCCACCAGGGCATCAACCCGCGCCACACCGGCGAGGCGGATGTGGTCGCGCTCCACCGCGAGGGCGGGCAGGCCTGCGTGCAGGTGTTCTTCATCCGCAACCACCAGAACTGGGGCA
The DNA here is from genome assembly GCA_038750185.1 of Pseudomonadota bacterium. Taxonomy (GTDB): domain Bacteria; phylum Pseudomonadota; class Alphaproteobacteria; order Rhodobacterales; family Rhodobacteraceae; genus Thermohalobaculum. Next base: position 19,241 of record JBCDHK010000015.1, on the reverse strand, counting down.
ACCGCGCCTACTACCCCCGCGTCGCCGCCGAAGACGAGGACGCGACCATCCTGGAGAGCTTCCTCGGCCAGTTCTACTCGGAGAAAGCCCCGCCGCGCATGGTGTTGCTCTCCCAAGCCATCGAGAACGCCGACCTGCTCTCGGAGGCGCTGGCGAGCCTGCGCGGGCGCCGCGTCGTCGTCGCCGTGCCGCAAAAGGGCGAAAAGCGCGACCTGATCGCCCAAGCCCAGCGCAACGCCCGCGAGGCCTTGGCGCGCAAACTGGCCGAAACCGCCTCCCAAGCCCGCCTCCTCGAAGGACTGGCCGAGGCGTTTTCCCTCGAAGGCCCGCCCGCGCGCATCGAGGTCTACGACAACTCCCACATCCAAGGGGCGCATGCCGTCGGCGCCATGGTCGTGGCCGGGCCGGAGGGGTTTGAAAAAGCCCAGTACCGCAAGTTCGACATCAAGGGCGAAGGCGTGGCGGGCGACGACTTTGCCATGATGCGCGAAGTGCTGGAGCGCCGCTTCGCCCGCCTCGTTAAAGAAGACCCCGACCGCCAGACCACCGCCTGGCCCGATCTCGTGCTCATCGACGGCGGCGCCGGCCAGATCTCGGCCGCCCAAGGCGTGCTCAGCGAACTTGGCCTCGACATCCCCCTGGTGGGCGTCGCCAAAGGCACCGAGCGCGACGCGGGCAAGGAGGTCTTCCACGCGCCCGGACGCCGCCCCTTCGCCCTGCCCTTTCGCGACCCGACGCTCTATTTCGTCCAGCGCTTGCGCGATGAAGCCCACCGCTTTGCCATCGGCACCCACCGCGCCAAGCGCGCCAAGGCCATGGGCGTGACCGCGCTCGACGAAGTCCCCGGCGTCGGCCCCACCCGCAAGCAAAAGCTGCTGGCGCATTTCGGCTCGGCCAAAGCGGTCTCGCGCGCGGGGCTCAATGATCTCAAGGCCGCCCCCGGCATCTCGGCGGCCATGGCCGAGACCATCTACGCCTTCTTCCACCCCAACGACTGATCGGGCCTTGCGAGGGCCACCCACCGCCCTGCTATACACGTGCGCATGTGGACGCTGCCCAATATCCTGACCGCCGCACGCATCGCCGCCGCGCCCGGACTGCTGGCGGCCTTTGCCGTGCTGCCACGCCCCTTGGCCGACTGGACGGTGCTGGTCCTCTTCATCGCTGCAGCGCTCACCGACTATCTCGACGGCTGGATCGCGCGGCGCTTCGACAAGATCAGCGCGCTCGGCGCCATGCTCGATCCCATCGCCGACAAGGCCATGGTGCTTTGTGCGCTGGCGGTCTTGATGGCGGTGTTCGGCCCAGAGCCGTGGCTGGCCCTGCCCGTCGGCATCATCGTGGTGCGCGAGGTGCTGGTCTCGGGCCTGCGTGAGTATCTGGGCGAGATCAAACTGCCCGTCACCGCCGCCGCCAAGGCCAAGACCACCGTCCAACTGATCGCCATCGCCTTGCTATTGGTGCCGGTGCGCCTCTTCGACGGCCTCCTATTCGGCCTTGGGGTCGCGGGGCTCTGGCTCGCGGCGATCCTGACAGCGCAGACCGGCTGGGCCTATTTTCAGCAGGGCCTGGCCCACATCGCCAAACAGGAGGCCAAGTGATGCGCGTGCTCTATTTCGCCTGGTTGCGTGAGCGGATCGGCGCGGCCTCCGAGGAAATCGACCCGGGCGACGCCGCCACCCCTGCCGAACTGATCGAAACGCTCAAGGCGCGCGAGGAACGCTACGCCCATGCCTTTGCCGATATGACAGCCGTGCGCGTGGCCATCGACCAGGACATGGCCGCCCTCGACACCCCGCTTGCCGGGGCACGCGAGATTGCGTTCTTTCCGCCGATGACGGGGGGCTGAACCATGGCGCAAGCCCATGTCAGCGTCCAAGCGGAGGACTTCGACACCGGCGCCGAGATCGAACGCCTTGGTGCGCGCTCGCGCCAAATCGGCGCTGTGGTCAGCTTTACCGGGCTCGTGCGCGAGATCCTGGGCGAGGCGGCGATGGAACTGGAGCACTACCCCGGCATGACCGAACGTGCCCTGCACGCAATCGCCACCGAGGCGCTAGAGCGCTGGCCGCTCGACGGGGTGCGCGTGATCCATCGCCATGGGCGCCTTGCGCCGGGCGAGCGCATCGTGCTCGTCGTCACGGCCAGCCGCCACCGCCAAGCGGCCTTCGAGGCGGCGGCTTTCATTATGGACTACCTGAAAACCCGCGCGCCGTTTTGGAAGAAGGAAGCCGGCCCCGACGGCGGCACCTGGGTCGATGCACGCGAGAGCGACGACCAAGCGGCAGCGCGCTGGAGCACCTGAGGGACTGGAGGCTACGGGAGTTCTACGGCTCCTGCCCGGCTTCGACGCGCTCCAGACGTGCCCGCAAAGCCGCCACCTCGGCCTTTGCCGCCTCTGCCTCGGCCCTGGCCGCTTCCGCCTGGGCTTGAGCGTGCTCACGGCGCTCTTCGGAGCGGTGCAGGTCCTCGCTCAGAGCTGCTAGGCGGGCACGCTCAGGCCCCGTCGCCACCGTCAGCCAACGCCAGATCACATGCAGCAGCCAGCCCACCACCACAGCGGCAAACAAGCTGCCAGCGATCCACTCCGCCAGCGCATCGTGGCCGATCATGGGCTGCCTCCCTGGGCGGTCTGCTCGATGGCCAACGCGCGAAACTCGATGCGGCGGTTCTTGGCGCGCCCCTCGGGGGTGGCATTGTCGGCAATGGGAACGGTCTCGCCGTAGCCCTTGGTGCGCAACTGTCCCGCCTCGACACCAAGGGCGACCAGCGCCGCGCGCACCGCTTCGGCGCGGGCACGGCTCAGACGCTGGTTGAACTCCGCCCGGCCCTGCGCATCGGTGTGGCCGCCGATTTCCAGCGTGGCACTCGGACAACGCCGCAACAACGTCGCAGCCTCTGGCAAGGCATCGGGGGCCTCCGGATCGATCACCGCCGAGCCCGGCGCAAAGGTCACCGCGCGCGCGCCCAGCAAGGCGTTGAGACGCTCGGCACAGTCGGCTGGCATGATCTCCGGGCGGCGCTCGGGCGGAGGCGGCGCCGTCTCGATAGCGGTTTGGACACGCAAGTTCGGCAGCCGCTCGCCAAGGCGCGCCAACATGGCGTCCACCGCCCCGGCATCAAAAGCCCTGCCCCGCAGCAACAGCCGGTCGGGCGTGAGGACGGCATCGACACTCTCGAGCACAGCCACGGTCTCGATGGTGGTCAGCGCCGCGTCGAGCCAATCCGCCGAGGCCGTCGCCTTGCCGATCTGTAACGACGCCCGCAAACCCTCGCGCCCAAAGGCAGCAGCGGCCAACGTCTCGACCGCCAGCGCGGCCTCGGCATGGGAGACCCGGCCCAGCACCAGCGTCTCACCCTCACGCCGGAGCAAGCGCAGCCATTGGCCAAGGCCAAGGCGCTCGGCTCCAGTGCTCGCACTCTCTTCAGCGGTGCGCGTGATGTTGGCCTCATAGCCAGGCGGCAACGCCTCATCAAGACGGGCGCGCGCCAGGGCCAACGCCTCGGGCGCGGCGCCCTCCGGCACCGAGAGGCGAAGATCGCGGTATTCCAGCGAAAGCCGCCCGCCAGGCAAGACCGCCAGCGCCTCAAGCCCCGCCCCGATCGCACCAACCCAATCCCCCGTTGGCCCGCCCAGACCCACTGGGCAGGCCGGCGTGGCGTCGAGCAAACCCTCACGGCGCAACAACGCCGCGATCTCTGCCGCCTCACCTGCCGAGCGCGCCGCACAAGGGCCAAGGCGCAACGCCCCGCCATCATCCTTCCAAAGCGCAAACGCAAACGGCACGATGGGGTCGGGCGGGACGACCAGATCGAGATCGAGCGCGACCGAAGCCCCAGCGCGCGCCAGAAGACGCGCCTCGATGGCTGTGCGCGCCGCCGCATCGCGTGGCACCCCACGCACCGAGACCCGCCCCGCCACCATCTCGACGCGCGCGCGCGGCACCAGCGCCGCCGCCGCCGCAGCGACCGGGATCTCGGGGCCCCAGTCCGCCGGCGGCTGCATGGCTGCGGTGCCGCTTAGATCGTGGATGGCAAGGGCGGGGTTGAGCGTCTCAAGATAGCCGATCAGGCGCGCGCGCATGGCCTCGCCGTGGAATTGGCCGGTCAGGGTCAGGCGCTGGCCCGAGCGCAACAGCGACACCGCCAGCGGCGCACGATTGGGCGGGGGCGGCAGATCGGCGGAGGTGCGATCGATCACGCGTGCCAGCGCCACGGCCTCGGCCACGGTGATGCGGGCCAGCTCCTGGGCGAAGGGATCGGGGGCGTGGCCGTCGATGTAGAGGCGCAGGCCGTCGATCTCCAGCGTCGCCCAGTCGAGATCGAGGGCGGCCACGGCCTGTTCGGCGCGGGCTTGGAGCAGCGTCTCGATGGTGGCTGCCCCGCGCTGGCCCAAGAGCAGACAGCCCCAGGCGATCAAGGCCGCCAGGGCCGTAAAGATACTCAGTCGCAGCAACAGCACGATACGTACTCTCCAAGCCCGACGGCGCGCCGGCGCGTCTGAAGCGTTTTAGAACGCCCCGTTTCGTTCACGATTTCGTGTCGGCTTGCCATGCCAGCCCCACTGGCGCAAGCGTTGCGTCGGGTGAACGTTTAAACGAAGCGCTGGGAGAGTTCGGCGCAAAGCTGGATCACAATGCTGAGCCCAAGCAGCAATCCAGCCGGAAAAAAGCCGCGTTGGTCGATGGATTGCCAGCCCGTGTTGCGCTCGCGCCCGACAAAGCGCAACACCACAGCCCGCACGATCAGGCCAACGATGCTGAGGAGCGAATAGGTCAGCAGATACGGCCCGATGGTCGTCCCGGACAGAAACGGCGCCAAGGCGGCGATCAGCTTGAGATCACCCGCACCGACGATGGAGCCAGCCACATTGTAGAGCAAAAAGCCGACCACGAGCACGATCACACCGTAGGCGATGCGCCAGAGAAACACATCCAAAGGCAGCGACCAGACGCCAACCCCCAGAAATAGCGCCACCACCCCGAGCACCGCCCAGTTGGGAATGCGCAGATACCGGAGGTCGAGATACGCAACGGTGAGCATGAGCGGCACCATCACCGCCGTTACGATGATCAGTCCGGCATCGTCGAACACGTAGGGCTACTCCTTGGGAACCGGGGGAACCTAGCGCAGCATGCGCACGCTTCAGCCGCCCACCCGCGCTTCGAGCGCGGCCAGGCGATCCGAGGCGGCGGGGTAGAAGCGGGGATGGATTTCGACCGCGCGCGCGAACAACCCCTTGGCGATGCCGAGGCGCTGTTTGCGCAGGGCGATCAGGCCAAGGTTGTAGAGGATGGTGGCCTGCTCCTCGTCGGTCAGCGGCACGATGGGCAGGCGGTAGTTGCCTTGCAGGCCGCGGGTCATGGCGAGGTTGTTCTTGGCTGAGAACATGCGGCTGTCAAAGCTGATCGCGCGCTCGAACATGCGCGTGGCGCCGTTGAGATCGCCGCGGGCTTGGTGGCTCACGCCCCAGTTGTTGAGGATGCGGGCGGGGTTGGTGGTCAGCGTCTCGGCGCGGGCGTAGGCTGCATCGGCTACCTGCCAGTCCGAGCGATGGTCGGCCAGGAGCGCGCTCAGCAGGTGGCGGCGCGCGGTGTTGAAGGCCACGGGCAGGCTAGCGTCGAGGCGCTGGGCCTCCTCCCAGCGTTCGAGCTGGAGGGCGGCGAAGGCGTGATCGAGGCGGTCGGGCGGGGTCGACTGGCCGAGTTGCTCCATTTCGTCATAGATGCGCACCGCCTCGGGCAACCGTTTGGCGCGCACCAGCGAGAGCGCGAGGTTGCGGCGGAAATCAGCGCGCTCGGGCTCCTCGGCCAGCGAGCGCGAAAAATAGGCGACGGCGTCCTCGGGATCGCCTGCGGTGAGCAAGAGCGCGCTCAACCCGGCATCATCGATCACGTTCTTGGCCAGGGGATCGGCTTTGGTGGTGACGGTGTCGTCCGTGCAGGCGCCAAGCAGGGCGAGGCCGGTCAGGGGAGCGAGCAACAGGGCTTTCATGGCGGGTGTTCCGGTGTATCGGATCGGTGCGGGGCGAACGGTCAAACAAGCGAAACGCGCATTGGGGTGGGAACGAAAAACGCTGACATCTCATAAAGCGCAGGGGTTGTGTCAGGAGTGTACTGCACACGCCTGAGGTCGGTCCATCCCGATGACGCCACTTTCTGGCGACAAGGGTGCGACGTTGCAGTTGGGGGCAGTAGGGGCGCAGTTGGGGCAGCGGGGGCGTTTACTGGCTGGGCGGCGCGTTGGCGCTCAGGCGGTATTCGTTGCGCCCGACACGCTCCAGCGTGTGGGAGCGCTCCAACGGATCGGGCTCGGGAAAACCAGCCTGCATGGCGCGTTTGCTGAGTTCCATATTGCGCCGCGCCATGTCGTTGCGCCCGCTGGAGAGGGCATAGGCCGCGTAGAAAGCCTGGTGGGCCTGACCGTATTCGCCAAGCGCATAGAGCACGGCGCCTAGATTGTTGTGGGCGACATCGGATTGGGGCGCCATGGTGCGCGCGGCCTCAAAATAGCGCTTGGCCAACGAGAGCAACCCCTGGCGCTCGACGGCGATACCGGCGCCGGTCAGGGCGGCGGCCTTATGCTCTTCGACCCGCAGGGCGCGGATAAAGGCCTTGTGGGCTAGATCGGGCTCACCAACGCGCAAAAACGCGATGCCGCGTTCGAGCGAGGAAATCCCGGCCTCACGGCGAATACCAGCAAAGGCGGCGCGGGAGGGGAAGGGATTGCGCAGTTCGTTGTCGCCAAGCGGGGGGCGGGTGCCGTCTTCGCTGCGCTCGGCGCCGCGGGTATTGGCATCGTAGAAAGCTTGGGAGAACGGGTCGATGACGGGGACACCGTCGCGCCCGGCACACGCTGTGAGCAGACCGAGGGCGCAGGCCGCCAGGGCCAGCCCCGTTTTCATCGCACCGCTCTCGTCGCTCTGGCCATGGCCCGGCCCTTGCTGCCCAGCGTTAAGATCCAACCTTATTGCGACGTCAGACCGCCAAGCGCACGGAGAATCTGGATCACCGAAGGCCCGATCAGGATCAGGATCAGCGGTGGCACGGTAAACATCATGGTGCCCAGCGTCAGCTTGGTCGGCAACACATTGGCTTTTTCCTCGGCGCGCATCAAGCGTTTGTCGCGCATCTCGGAGGCGTAGACGCGCAGCGCCTCAGAAATCGAGGTGCCGAAGGCGGTCGATTGCACCAACACGGTGACGAACGAGGAGATGTCGTTAACGTTGCAGCGCCCGGCGAAATCGCGCAGCACCGCGATACGGTCCTTGCCAGCGCGGAATTCGTAGGAGACGACTTGCAGCTCCTCGGCCAGCGGACCCGAGGATGTCTCCATCTCCTTGCCAACGCGCGCCATAGCCTGTTCGAGCGACTGCCCACCCTCGATACAGACCAGCATCATGTCCATGGCATCGGGGAAGGCGTTGGCGATCTCCTCACGCCGGGTTTCGATCTGGCGCTTGACCCAATAGGCGGGAAAGAAATAGCCCGCCAGACCGAGCAGAGCAGAGAGCGTGAGGGCTACGACGACATTGGGCTCCTGGGGCAAGACCAGGAGAAACAGCACGCCGAACAGCAACAGGCCAACCCCGAGCACGGCCCGGGTGAAGTAGTAAATGCGGACCGAGGAGCGGTCCTTGTAGCCTGCTGCGGCGAGTTTTTGCCGGGTCTCGGACAGCTCTTCGCTGTCGCCCGGTTCCAGATAGTCGCCAATGCCTGCCAGTGCGCCGCCATCGCGGTCGGTGCGCAGGGTGGCCAGTTCGATATCGCGACGGTCGCTGGCGGCTTCGCTGAGGCGGTCGACCGGGTCACGCGGTTTGCGCAGGGCAAACGGCAGCGCGATCAGCACCATGACCATGCCGAGCAGCGCCAGCGCATAGAATGGCCCCGAGGGTCCGAAGCTCTCGGTCAAATAGAGCAGCAGCCCGTCGATGGGGCTGCCTGGCTGTGGACCTTCGATGCCGTCGTCGTTCATGGATCAGACCTTGATGTTGACGAGGATACGCATGAAAATCACGTTTGCTACCAACAACACGAACGTGACGATGGCACCGGGCAGGAATGCGGGGTGATCCGCAACGTCGTCGTAATAGGTCGGCTGCACCACCTGTACCATCAGTAGTGCGATCACCGGGAAAATCGACAAGAACCAGCCCGACCAGCGTGCTTCGGCAGTGATCGCTTTGACTTTGCGAAACAGCTTGAAGCGCGAGCGGATCACTTGGGACAACCCGGCCAGGATCTCGGCGAGGTTACCGCCGGAGGTCGATTGGATGTTCATGGCGATGGCGAGAAAGCGCAGATCGGGCACGGGCATGCGATCAGCCGTGCGTGCTAAGGCTTGGTTGATGTTCATGCCGTAGGTGGCCTCATCCGCGACCAGACCAAACTCGGTGCCGAGCGGGTCGGGCATCTCGCGCGCCACGATCCCGACCGAGGCGGTGAGCGGATGGCCGACGCGCAAGCTGCGCACCATGAGATCGAGCGCATCGGGTAACTGCTCCTCGAACAGCTTGATACGCTTTTTCGCTTTGTCGCGCAGCCAGAGGTAGATCGACGCATAGCCCAAGATCAGCGCCACAACGATGCGCACCTGCAACACGGCTGCGGTGAACACCGTCAACAGAAAGAACGAGAGCCCGACCAGCCCAACCAAGATCACCGCCATGCCGACGGGCGTGGTCGAGATCGAGGCCTGGCGCGCCTGATCGAGCAACACACCGATTATTGGCAAGCGGCGCTGGCGCTCAGAGCCCTCGCGTTCCGAGCGCAGGATGGTCAGCACCTCTTCGGTGTCGCGGCCTTCCTGCATCAGCGATAGGCGGCGGTTGACCTTACGCTCGCGCCGTAGCGTCTTGCCGTAGAGGAGGAGGTAGAACCCCTCCACCATGATCAATACGCCGATGAAGATCAGAGCATAGACAAGCGGCTGAAACAGCATCGTCCGGCAGTCCTTCCTAGTAACGCGGGCTTGGTCAATCCGGGCGTCTTGAGGCGGGGTTGGTCAATTCAGGCGTCTTGACGCGGGCTCAGTAATCGGGGCGGAACAGGGTGGCGGGCAGTTCGTAGCCCCATTGCTTGAAGCGTTCGGCGAATTGCGAGCGGATGCCGGTGGCGGCGTAGCGGCCGAGGATGGTGCCGTCTTGTGCGGTACCGTGACGGTCGAATTTGAAGATTTCCTGCATGGTGACGATGTCGCCTTCCATGCCGACGATTTCCGAGATCGAGACCATGCGGCGTTTGCCATCCGACATGCGGTTGACCTGGACGATCAGGTTGACGGCGGAGGCGATGTTGGTGCGCACCGCCTTGAGCGGCAGATCGATGCCCGACATGCCGATCATGTTTTCGATACGTCCCAGCGCATCGCGCGGGCTGTTGGCGTGCAGCGTGGTCATGGAGCCGTCGTGGCCGGTGTTCATGGCTTGGAGCATGTCGATCACCTCCTCGCCGCGGGTCTCACCGACGATGATGCGATCGGGGCGCATGCGGAGCGCGTTTTTCAACAGATCGCGCTGGGTGATGGCGCCGGTGCCCTCGATGTCGGCGGGGCGGCTTTCCAGGCGCCCGACGTGCTCCTGTTGGAGCTGCAACTCGGCGGTGTCCTCGATAGTGAGGATGCGCTCGTTGTTGGGGATGAACGACGACAGTGCGTTGAGCGTGGTGGTCTTGCCCGAGCCCGTACCGCCCGAGACCAGCACATTGAGCCGAGTGCGCACGCAAGCGTGCATGAACAGCGCCATTTCCTCGGAAAAAGCGCCGAATTCGACCAGTTTTTCCACCGTGAACGGCTTTTTCGAGAACTTACGGATCGAGAGCAGCGGCCCATCGACAGCGATGGGCTGCACCAAGGCGTTGACGCGCGAGCCGTCGGCCAGACGCGCATCCACATAAGGACTGCTCTCATCGACGCGACGCCCGACCGCCGAGACGATCTTGTTGATGATGCGCATCAGGTGGGCATTGTCCTTGAACTGAACATCGGTCAGTTCGAGCTTGCCTTTCCGCTCGGCATAGCACTGGTTGTAGGTGTTGACCAGAATATCGGTGATGGTGTCGTCGGCGAGCAGCGGCTCCAAAGGCCCAAGGCCGATGGTCTCGTGGACCAGGTCCGAGACCAGACCCTCGAATTCCTTCTTATTGAGCACGATGTTGCCAAACGACAACTGCTCGCGGGTGATCTCGGCGATCTCGGCGCGCAGATCGCCTGGGGTGACCTTGTCGAGGGCGACGAGGTTGAGGGTCTCCAGCAGCTTGTTGTGCAACTCGACGCGCAGCGCCAGCAAACGTTGGCGGCGCTTGGCATCGGCATCGTCCATGGCCTCAGCCGAAACCTGGTCATTGAGCGCACGCTGCAAGCGCGTACCGGTGTTCTCGGGACGCTCAGCGACGATCTCGGCCTGGGCTGTGGCGCGGCGCGGCGCGGCGACGGGCTCGCTCAGCACCAGCGCGCCGTTGCCCCCTTGGCCGTTTGCCGCGGGCGCAGGCTCGGCACCATTGGCCAGCGCGCGCAGCAGATCGGGGCGCTCGCCCTCGCGCAGCTCGCTTTGGCGGCGCAAGACCGGCGCGCGCGGCCCAGTGTTGGCGTCCTGCTTGTCGTTACTGGTCCTGATCCGGCGAAACATGCTCTCTCACTCTCCCTGACGCATCCACTGACACAGGCGCGCGCCCGCTCTGGCGCAAAACCCATACGCTACGGTTTGCCGATCCACGGCGCCCGCCATGGTGGCGCCCTCGTTCATGCGGTAGAAGACGCGCGCGCTCATCCAGCTTTAGCCTTGCCTTGAAGCGAGGTTTCCTCTTTGGCCGCGACCTGGGCTACCATGCGCAAAATCTCCTTGCGCACCGGATTGGAGCGCGCCGCTTCAGCCAGCGGGATACCCTGATCGCCGGCATTAACCACCGCCTTACCGCCATCGGGCAGCGCATAAGACAGCTTGATCCCGAGACTGTCGGCCACGCGCTTGATGCGCGCCTTGCCGGAAAGATCGGTCATCCCTGGGGCGCGATTAAGGACGAAAAGCAGCTTTTCCATGGCCATGCTCTCGGCCTTGAGCGTGCGCAGAAAACGAAACATGTTCTGCGCCGAGCGCATGTCCATTTCCATCACGGCAAAGAAGTCGTCGCTGGCGGAATAGACCGGCTCGGACCAGTTCATCAGCGCTTGCGGCATATCGATCACCACATAATCGAACGCCTCGCGCGCCAGATTGACGATCGCTTTGACATCGGCTGGCGTGACGATGTCGAGCGGCATGGCATCGCGCGGCGCAGTCAGCACATAGAGACGGTCCTGGTAGGTCGAGAGTGCCTGCATCAGACCAGTCTGGTCGAAATTGGCGGCCTCGGAGACCAGCTCATAAACCGCTTCGCGCCGCGGCACGTCGAGGAAGGTGGCGACGGAGCCGTACTGGAAGTTGAAATCGAGCAACACCACACGCCGCCCGTCCTTGCGCACGTGGTTGGCCAGATCCCAAGCCATGTTGGTGGCGATGGTCGAAGCGCCGACCCCGCCTGCCACGCCGTAAACCGTGACCAGCTTACCGCGCCGTGCCGGGGTGCCGCCGATGGGCGTCAGCGCGCCCGAGCCGCCCGAGGAGCGCATGAAACGCAGCCGGTCGATGGCTTCGCGCAGCGCCTCCTTGGGCTCGGGGTAGGGCGCGAAATCGGTCACGCCTTCCTTGAGCAACTGGTGGACAACGCGCGTAGAGATATCGCCGACCACCAGCAGCACCAGCAGCCCCGCCTCGCGCGATTTGCGGATCAGGCGCGCGGCCGCTGTCACGGCATCGGCATGGTCGTCGGTCAAGGTGATGAGGGCATAGGCGGTGCTGGCGCCGATGCGATCCAGCGCATCGTCGGCTTCCTCTATGGCAACCTCGATCCAATTGTCGGCACCAAACTCGTGATCGAGATCGTCGATCAGCGCGTCCATCTCGGTAAAACCTCCGGCGAACACCACCGCCTCGGGGGCCGATTGCGCTGCGTCACGTCGGATCGATAACGCCATTACCGCTCTCCCAGCGGGCCGAAGCCCCGACATTTGTTAACTGCGCTTGCTTCGTCCAGCGAAGCACCGCGGATTTTGGGGATCTGTGGGGCGACGCTTGGTTGGCGCGCCTCCCACTCCCTCTTTGCCGACATAGTCTCTCCAGGCCCTGGTTCACGGGCTGGAATGCACTCAGCGCCTGAACAATCGTCTGGCATGGTTGAAAGTAGCTAAAGTGAGCCAAAACTCAACCGTAACGTGCGCTATTTCAGTATTACTAGAAAATCAATATGGCTGTGGCAAGCGACGTCACACAGATATGCATGGTCCTGACAGCTTAAGATTGAAGCCGGCGTTCTGGATCGAACGCCGACGCTCCACGCATCACAGAGTGTTCAACACCGCGTTAGCCTGGCTTGGCAGGCCTCAAGCACCGGCGCCAGACCATTTGGTGAGCCCGTTGGCGGCCAGTCTGCCCCGGCTCTCAGCCGCCGGTATCGCTGCTGCTGGCTTCACTCGCTTGCTGAGTCTCGCTGATGTAGCTGGTGTAGAGCCGCTCAGCGACGCGTCCGTCGAGACCTGTGCCGACATAATTCCGGGCAAACCCTGCGACAGCGGTCACGGTGCGGCGGTTGCGCCGTTCGCGATTTTGGGTCTGCACCGCTAGGTCGGTCTCACCACGCGACTCGACCGCATCGAGACGGTCGCGCTCGATACCACCACGCACCAAATAGGCCACCGCAGCCTGGGCACGGCGCAGGCCAAGGCGCTGGTTGTAGCGCTCGCCCCCAACAGCATCGGCATGGCCGGTGACGGTCATGCGAACCTCCGGGTTGCGCTTGAGCCACGCGATCTGGCCGTCCAACGCGCGCCGCGCTGTGCTGTCAAGGCGGGCGCGGTTGAAGGCGAAGGTCACGGTCTCGTCGGTTTCGGCGCGAAAGACGCGGGCAAGATCGGACAAGAAGGCCGACGGATCGCGATAGGCGACCTGGCGCGCGAGATTGAGTTCGTTGCTTTGGCCAAAGCGCTCGACCAAGCCGCCACCACCGGTTTCGCGCGCACACCCCGTGAGGGCAAGCGCACTGCCACAGAGCGCGGCCAGGATCATTTTGCGGAACATGGGCTCACTCCACGACATAGCCAAAGGCGCCGTCAAAGCTCTGGGTCGAGGTGATATTGGCGCCGTCTCCACCCACGGTATTGCCAAGCAGAAACAGTTCCCGCTCGTTGGGAATGCGGATGCGATCAGTGGGCAGCGCCAGTTCGTCACCGTCATCGACGGGGGTGACGAGGTTGACCGAGACCATGATCACCAGCTCGGTCTCGCCGCGCTGGAACCCGGTAGAGCGAAACAGCGAGCCCAAGAAGGGCAGATCACCGAGCCAGGGTACCTGGTTGATGGTGTCGGAGAATTCCTCCTCATAGAGCCCGGCGATGGCAAAGCTCTGCCCATCGCGCAACTCGATGGTGGTGGTGGCGCGGCGGACGTTGAAGCCGGTGATGTCAATGGCTGCATTGGTTGTGCCAAGGGCGGGGTTGACGTCGGTCACCTCTGCCGAGACGGCCAAGTTGATAAGATCGCCATCGATGACCAGCGGCTGGAACACCACATTGACGCCGACAGACTTGAAGCTGACATCGACGTTGCCGTCGTCATCCACCGCAGGCACCGGCACTTCGCCGCCAGCGAGAAAATCGGCTTCGGTGCCTGAAAGTGCGACCAGAGTCGGCTCAGCCAAAAGACGAGCAAACCCTTTTTCTTCCAACGCATCGATCTGAATGTCGAGGAGGTAGTTATCAGCGATACTAAAGATCGAACTGAACGTACCAAAGGCCGTGGCAAGCGCTGTATTCTCGAAAAAGTTCTGATCCTCCTCGATACCAAAGCCATCCTGCACCGAGAACGTACCCTCTTGGGTCGTTGTGATACCAGTACCGGTTTGCGCCCTGGGAAAGGTGCGCCCGTTGAAGCCCACAAGGCCTGTACTGACACCAATGTTTTTCGCCGCCGAGCGCGTCATTTCTGCAATGCGCACCTTGAGGGCAACCTGTTGAGTGCCGCCGACGTTCATCAGATTGGTAACGTTAGCACCGGCATAGGCGGTGGCCAACTGCATGGCGCGCTCGACCTTGGCGGCCCCCGAGACCGTACCCGAGAGCACAAGACCAGCTCCTACGGGACGCACTTCGATCGGCTCATCGGGCAAAAGCGTATTGAGACGCTCTTTCAACTCGACGAGATCAGGGCGCACTTTGACGGTGACGTTGGAGATCAGGCGCCCGCCTTCGCCCAGCAAGGTCAGCGTCGTCGCACCGCGCGTGCGACCGAGAATATACATTGAGCGGTCCGAGAGCGGCTGGACGTCGGCAATGCCCGGCTGCGCAACAGAGATTTCGGTGAACGGCTCATTGCTCTCGACAACAACAGCACGATTTTCCAGCACGACCACATCGTTGGAGGTCAAGCCGCGCGCGATCCTCAGAACGCTTTGCGCGGAGGCTGTTTCCAGCCCCGGTGCCATCATCATCAGCATAACGGCGCATGCCCCCACGCCGACCCTGAACCATTTCATGTGGTTTGTCCCTCGTTTTTCAGAATGGGGCGCATCAATCACGACCAATGCGCCAAGAACTGCGTTTCACGCTGCAAAGGAGGAACTCAGGACACAAGCATGTACTGACAGAGTGGCTCCAAATAGAGTGTATATGGACGGGTTTATTTCCCTAGCTATGCGGGATCACTCCCTGAAAGTGAATGTTCCCGACGGCTCACCGCCGCGGCGCAGAATGACGGTGGTCCCAGGATCGCGCCGCTCGATAACCTGCTCACGTTGACCAACAAGATCGCCAAAATCGACCCGGTTTGGCAGATCGTCCTGCTCTTCGACGCCGTCGGCCACTTGATCATCGGGTGCAAAACCACGCAGGGATAGCGACAGGCGACCGACGTTTTGTGCCAACGCCAACTTTTGCGCATCCTCGGGCGACACCTCGACTGTGGCTGTTTGCCCGAGTGTGGGCGCATTACGCTGGTCATCAGTAACGCGATCAACGGCAATCACCAAAACGTTTTGCATGATGACGACGCTTTCGAGGTTGTTGCGCCCCCCCGTCGTCATAAGAACATCGACGCGGTCGCCCGGGTTGACGAAGCCTGCCACGCCCGACACAGCATCGATTTTGATGGCGAAGGCCCGCTTACCTTCCCCTAGTCGCATGGCCATGCGCTGATTACCACCAAAACCTGTGATTTTATTTTCCAGAATAGGCTCGCCTGGCTCAATTTGGCGCAAGACAAAACGTTTTTTACTGCGATCACCATCGGCGCCGAGCAGTGCATTGGCACTGGTAAAGGCTCCTTGCGGCAGCGAGTCTTCAGGCCAAGCAACCCAGCGCAAGTGTTTGTTGGGTTCAATTGACATGCCATAGCGCAGCGTTTCTTTAGCAACGATGACATTGACGGTTTTGGGACCCTCAGGCCGCGCATTCGCGAGACGCTGTTCATATGTTTCGAAGTACTTCGACGCGTAGAACATCGCACCACCGGCCAAGGCAGCACCAAAAGCCAGTACCATGATAGCAATCAGTCTCATTTCCAAGCCCCTTCAGCCGGTCACGATATGTAGGACAACATCATACGATTAAATAATGTGCATGTATCCATATTCTATCTTAAAAATTATCGGCCTAGCGACAAAATTTTGCCGCTAGGCCAGTTGCGCACCAATTTGAAAGCCTGATCAAATCAGCGCATTTGAAGAGGCATATCAGGTGCCCGAGAAGTTGCCCGCCTGCGTCGGGGGGGTCAGTGCGCCGTTAGCCGGGTTGACGTTGACAAGGCTTGCGTTGATGTCGTTGGTCAGATCGCCGACACCCGTGGTGAAGATGCCGTAGACCACGGCGATACCCAGGAGAAGCAGACCTGCGGTCAGCGCAACCCAGTCGATGGTGACGGCGCCGGCTTCGTCGTTGAGGAACTTGGTGAACATGTGTTGACCCTCCAGTCAATTCTAACGGACCACTCTCGGCCCCGTTGGGTGAGTATGCCAGAACCCCTTCCGGCACATCCAAGCGGTTTCAGCCTCCACACCGTTACCGCCCTTGCAGATACTTTATAGCATCCCCCCCCTGGCGCTTCAAAGAAACTGTGCAATCATTCCGCTCAGTCGGGAGAAAAATCGCAGAAAAACCGCAAGTTGGGACAGAATATGGCAAAATACTTCGAAAATTGGCGCGAGACTGGCCAAATACGGCATAAGTGTGGCAGGTTTTATCAAATCACCTCCAGGTTGTTTGCGTTTTGCATTGCAATTTGCGTCCTAACTATCGAATCGCCAAGCGACGCCACCGTGCTGCGCAACGGCGTCAAAGCCGGAGACCGCTCCGGACTGCATCTGCGCAAAGTCCCACGCCCCGGCACGCCGCGCCTACACCCCACATCGCCCGTTCGACAAACCGCCCCCCAGACCGCCGCCCTGCCGCCCCTACCCCGCCCGACCGAGCGCCTCAAGTTGGGCCAGCCCCGCCGCAGCGCCCCCAGAACCCACGCCTGGTTTTGGCAAAACGTGAGCCATACCCGCGCCGCCGCCTCTCCGGCGCGCTTTGAACCGGTCCTGGAGACCCTGCGCACCCGCCGCAAACGCGAGGGCGTGCTCTATGATGCGGCCTGGATCGAACGCTTGCGCCGTACCTGGCAGCGCCCCATCACCGCCGCAGCACAGCGCCATGGCGTCTCCGAGGCGCTGATCCTGGCTATGATTGCGGTCGAGTCGGCGGGCAAGCCTCGCGCGCGCTCGCACGCGGGCGCGCAGGGGCTGATGCAATTGATCCCGGCCACAGCGCGGCGCTTTGGCGTGCGCGATGTCTACGACCCGATGCAAAATGTGGCCGGGGGCGCGGCCTATATGAACTGGCTGCTAGGGCGCTTTGACGGCGATGTGGTGCTGGCGCTCGCGGGCTATAATGCGGGCGAGGGTGCGGTGGACAAACACGCCGGCGTGCCGCCCTACCGCGAGACGCGCGGCTATGTCGTCAAAGTGCTCGATGCGCTGGTGGCCGCTGAGGGGCTGTGCGGGGGCAGAGCCTCAGGCCCACGCCAGCGCTGCGGCTGGGGGGCGGAGTAGCGCGCAGGCCAGCAGACCAGCCCCCGCGCGCGTGACGCTCAGACCAGCGTCGCCTCAGTGGCGGCGCGGATGTCGGCCTCGGAGACCTCTGGCGCGGTCTCGATCAGCTTCAAGCCACCCTCGACCACATCGAACACGCCAAGATTGGTGACGATGCGATCGACCACACGCGCACCGGTGAGCGGCAGCGTGCACTCCTTGAGCAGCTTGCTCTCACCCTTCTTGTTGGTGTGGTCCATGATGACGACGATGCGCTTGACCCCGGCGACCAAGTCCATCGCCCCGCCCATGCCCTTCACGAGCTTGCCCGGGATCATCCAGTTGGCCAGATCGCCGTTCTCAGCCACTTCCATGGCGCCGAGGATCGCGAGGTTGATATGGCCGCCGCGGATCATGGCAAACGAGGTCGCGCTGTCGAAATAGGAGGTGCGGTCGAGCTCGGTGATGGTCTGCTTGCCGGCGTTGATCAGATCGGGGTCGATCTCGTTCTCGGTCGGAAAGGGCCCCATGCCGAGCATGCCGTTCTCCGATTGCAGCGTGACGTCGACGCCCTCGGGGATGTGGTTGGCCACCAGCGTGGGGATGCCGATGCCGAGGTTGACGTAGAAGCCGTCCTCCAGCTCTTGCGCCGCACGCGCGGCCATCTGATCGCGGTCCCAAGGCATGGCTCTCTCCTCTCGTTGGGGTGGGGCGGCGCTCAGGCCGCGCGCAGGGTGCGCTTTTCGATGCGCTTTTCGTGCGCGCCTTGCAGAATACGCTGCACGAAGACGCCGGGCGTGTGGATCGTGTTGGGGTCCAGGCTGCCGGGTGCGACGATCTCCTCGACCTCGGCCACCGTCACCTTGCCCGACATGGCGCAGGGCGCATTGAAGTTGTTGGCGGTGCGGCGGTAGATCAGATTGCCTTGGGTGTCGGCCTTCCAGGCTTTGACGATGGCCAGATCGGCGCGGATGCCGCGCTCTAAGATGTAGGTCTGACCGTCGAAATCCTTGTGCTCCTTGCCCTCGGCAACCACGGTGCCCACGCCCGTTTTGGTGTAGAAGCCCGGAATGCCGGCGCCCCCGGCGCGCAGGCGCTCGGCCAGGGTACCTTGGGGGTTGAACTCCAGCTCCAATTCGCCCGAGAGGTACTGGCGCATGAACTCGTCGTTCTCGCCGACATAGGACGAGATCATCTTCTTGATCTGCTTGGTTTGGAGCATGAGGCCGAGGCCGAAGTCGTCCACGCCGCAGTTGTTGGAGGCGACGATCAGCTCCTTGACGCCGCTATCGCGAATGGCGGCGATCAGGTTTTCGGGGATGCCGCACAGGCCAAAGCCGCCGGCAGCGATGGTCATGCCGTCGAAGAGCAGCCCGTCGAGCGCTGCGGCTGCGTTATCGTACACCTTAGACATGGTCGTCCTCCCGCGGTGAAATCGCGCGGACCCTATCGCAGCGTCCTGCCCCGCGCCAAGGGGGTATCGTCAGCGGTTGCCGCCACGCTCGATGCGATCGCTTTGGGATGCGGCCTGATCGTCCGCCACCGGCACTGGCACCGTGGCCGAGGCCGCAAGCAGGCCCGACGCCGTGCCGGGCTCGGCCAAATCCTCGACGTTGCGCGGGCGCTCCAACAGCCAGAACAGGAGATTGTCGCCAAAGACCGGGTTTTTGGTCAGCTCGACATGCTCGTCGGGCAGAAACAGCGTGGTGTCCACATCGAGGGGCGTGCGCAGACCGCCCCCTGCTGTGCCGCCCTGGCGCTCGTCGAGCAGGACCGAGGCGCGCAGCACCACGCCGTCGCCCTCTTCGCGGGTGGTGAGGGTGAAACTGCCACTGGCGGGGTCGACTTCGGCGGCCGCAGGCGTGGCGAAACCGCCGCCGACCACGAGAAAGGTCTCCAAACGCGGCGGCGGACTGGCAGGGCGATCCATGGCGGCGTGAAACGCCTTGGCGCGGGCGATCAGGCGCGCTTGATGGCGCCGGGCTCGATCAAGGCGCGCGCCCGGGTCGGCGATCTCGGGCATGAGCCAGGCCCGCAACGCCTCGGCTTCGGGGTCGAGCAGTCCCCAACCATGGCGCTCCCAGAGCGCGGGATCGTAGAGATCCAGCGCATTACCGTTTGCCTCGCGTACCCGTTCGTGGCGCGCCCGTG
>JBCDHK010000014.1:0-23882 GCA_038750185.1 Pseudomonadota bacterium | reverse complement strand
GGCCAGCAGCCCGTGCGGATTGCGCTGATGGTCTGGGGCGATCCCTCGCTCTACGACAGCACGTTGCGCATTGCTAAGCGGCTGCCAGCGTTGGGCTTTTCCTTGCGGGTGCGTGTGGTGGCGGGGCTGACCAGTGTGCAATTGCTAACGGCAAGCCATGCCATCCCGCTCAACGGACTGGGCGCACCCGTGCTGATCACCACCGGGCGGCGGCTGCGCCAGGGGTGGCCCTCGGGGGTCGATACGCTGGCGGTGATGCTCGACGGTGGCTGCGCCTTTCAGGGGCTCGACCCAGAGGGCATCGAGATCTGGTGGGGCGCGTATCTGGGCATGGCCGAAGAAATCTTGCGCGCTGGGGCGCTGGCCGAGATTGGCCAAGAGATCGTGGCGCTCAGGGCTGAGGCACGTGCGCGCCATGGGTGGATCATGGATACCTACCTTTTACACCGCAGTAGGGAGCGGGGTTGAGCCGCCGCTCAACTGCCGTCGATGGGCAACTCCAGCGTTGGATCGCCGACTTGGGCGCGGAATTTGTCCTGCGCATAAGCCTGATAGGTCACGGGCGGATACTTGGGCTGGCCCTTGGCCGGGCGAAACGGCGCCAGGCACTCGATCACGGCATGGGCGCCGGGGTTGTGGAAGAACGCGATCGATTGGCGCCGCGGCGAGATTTCGGTGTCGGCGAGGGTCACGACGCGGTGGGGGGTAGAGATCCAGCGGTCGTTGGTCCAGCGCATCAAGAGATCGCCGATGTTGACCACGAAGGAGCCCGGGATCGCCGGCACGTCGATCCAAGTGCCGTCGAGCGCGCGCACTTGCAGCCCCGGCGCGTCGTCGCCGCGGATCACGGTGAAGGCGCTGTAATCGGTGTGGGTGCCAGCGCGCACCTGTCCGGCTTTGAGCACCCCGCGCACCTCGGGGTAGTTGAGCGAGCGCACCGAGGAGGCGTGCTTTTGAAAGGCCGGCTCAAGCGTGTCGGGCGCGACCCCGGCAGCCGTGCAAAACAGCGCGCGCAGATCGGCGGCCAGCGCGTCATAGGCCACAAACGCCTCCGCCCAAGCGGCCTGTAGGGTCTCAGTGCCCGCGCACCAGGCATCGCCTAGATGGCGCGGTGCTAAGTCGAGCGACTCCTTCAGATCAGCCTGGCCCTCCGTGCCATCGAGCGCGCCCAGGCTCTCGGAGTTGAGCGGCACATAGGTCGGCCCGCCGAAGTTGGTGCCGTGGCGGCGGATGCGGGTCTTCTGGGTCTCGGGCAGATCGAAGAAGGCGCGCGACTGGGCAGTGAGGTGCTCTAGCGTTTCGCCAGCGATACCGTGGCCGGTGATGACGAAAAACCCGATGCTCTCGCATGCACGCGCCACCGCCGCCGCCACCGCAGCTCCCCCCGTGCCATCGCGAAAGGGCGCGATGTCGATCACGGGGATCTCGCGCAAGGGCCGGGCGAGGACGGGGGCGTCGGTCTCGGTCATGGTCGCTCCGCTGGATTGGCAAGCGCCAAAGCGGCGCCCGCGGGGTGTAGCTTCAGATCAGGTCTCGACGGCCATCTGATCGAAGAAGATGTATTTGGTCGGATGCATCTCGATGCCCTTGACGCGCATGTTGTAGGCATTGGCCACCTGCATGAAGAACGGCTGCACAATGGGGCCTTCCTCGCGCAGGATCGACATCAACTCGCGCATGATCTCCTGCTGGCGCTCGGGATCGACGGTACCCTCGATCTCGTCGAGGAGCGTATCAAAGCGCGCGCTGGAGAAACTCGACTCGTTCCACGGCACGCCGGTGCGATAGGCGAGGCTCAACACCATCATGCCAAGCGGGCGGTGGCCCCAACTGGTCAGGCTGAAGGGGTAGTCCGTCCAGCGGTCCCAGAATGAGGACGCGGGCAGTGTCTGGATCTTGACGCGGATGCCCGCCCGGGCCCAGCCCTCGACCAGCACCTGGGCGACGTCGAGTTCCCAGGTGGGCTGGGTCTTGACGAAGAACTCGGGGATGTCGATGCCGTCGGGGTATCCTGCCTCGGCCAGCAGCGCCGTGGCGCCTGCGATATCGGGCTCCCAGGTGCCAAGATCGACCCACTCGGGGTGGATCGGTGAGACGTGGGTGTGATCGCCTGTGGAGGCATTGTCACGCAGGGCCCGCACCACCACAGCTTGGCCGTCGGTTGCCATGCGCATGGCCTTGAGCACGCGCGGATCGTCGAAGGGGGCTTGGTCCATCTTGCCGCGGGCCACGGCGGTGGCGCCGGTGGTCGCGCGCACGATCTTGAGCGCAGGGTTGGCCTCGACCACCGGGGCCTGGTTTTCCGAGATCTCGTAGAGCCCATCGACCTGCCCGGTCATCAGCGCGCCGAGGCTGGCGTTGGCATCTTCGCCCAGATCGATGATCTCGATGCGATCGAGATGGCCACCGGGCATGAAATACTCACCCGGCACGCGCTCGTAGATCGCTACTTCGCCCACGGCGTGCTCGACCATAGTGTAGCAGCCCGTGCCGTTGGAGCCGACGCCAAAGCTGCCCCCCTCCTCCGGGTCGAGGATAAAGAAAGGGTAGTGGTAGAGATGCTCGGCCACCGCCACCTGGGGCTGCTTGAGGTTGAGGCGCACGGTCATGGGGTCGACCAGTTCGATGGCATTGGCATCCCACAGCTCGGAGCGCAGGACCGGGTTGCCCTCGTCGTCGCTCTCGCCGGTCTCGACTTCGCTCAGCATGTAGCTGCCCATGAGGCCGACCACGGAGGAGCCGGTCTCGGGGGCGAGCACATGGCGGATGTTCCAGGCCACGTCCTCGCCGGTGAGCGCACGGCCATTGTGCCAGGAGACGCCCTCGCGCACCTTGAAAGTCCAGCTTCGGAGATCATCGGAGACTTCCCAGCCCGAGAGCAGCCAGGGGCGGGTTATGTTGTCGTAGCCCGTGCGCACCAGAAAATCACAGACCGGGCGCACCGAGGTCGCGCCTTCGTTAAAGGAAAAGGCGTGTGGATTGGAGACGTCGAGCACGCGCATGCCCATTTTGAGCGTGCCGCCCTTGGGCAAGGTCTGAGCCTCGGCAAAGGGCTGGGCCAGTCCGGCAAAGCTGTAGGCCGCCCCGGCGGAGAGGCCAAGCAGGGTGGCATGGCGCAAGAACTCGCGGCGGGGCAGTGTACCCTGGGTGTACCAGCGCTTGAGCTTGGGGATATTGGCGTTCTGGTGCTTGGGCTCGGTCATGGGTCTCTCCGTGTCGAGGTGCTGCGGGTTCGCTGCCCGGTCGCATTCGTTGTCGGCACTAGGCGGTGGCATGCGCGTCCGGGGCTGGCCGGGACGGAGCCGAGACCGTATTTGGGGGGGGGGCGACGGGGGTGCTGGCTGATTGATCAGGCACCACCCGTCGCGGCTGTCCCCACGGCCGCGTGTATGATGTTAGTGTGGCAGGATGCCGCGGCGATAATCCTCTCGATGCGACCTGTGGCGCTTGATTCAGGTCGCAATGGTTTCAGTCCTTCAACTCAGTTTCGCGCAAGCCATCGGCCAGAAGGTTGAGCCCCAGCACTAGCGACGAGATCGCCAAACAGGGAAACAGCGTCAGATGCGGCGCAAAGGTGGCCATGGCGCGGGTCTCGTTGACCATGCCGCCCCAATCGGGCTCGGGCGGGGGCAGGCCGAGGCCGAGAAAACCCAGCACGCCGATGGTGATGGTGACGTAGCCGAGCCTGAGACACGCATCGACGATCAGGAGCGTGGTCGCATTGGGCAGGATCTCGACGAACATGATGTAGAGCGCGCTCTCGCCACGGATTTGCGCCGAGGCCACATAGTCGCGATTGCGCAGATCGAGCACGATGCCACGCACGATCCGCATGATCCCCGGGGCGCTCGCCAGCGTCACCGCCAGCACGATGTTGGAGCCCGAGGCACCGAACACCGAGATCAGCACCACATAGAGCACGAGCACCGGAAACGAGAGCACGATGTTGGCGATGGTCGAGACCACATCGTCGATCCAGCCGCGCAGATATCCCGCCACCAGCCCCATGCTCACCCCCACCGCATAGGCCGAGGCGGTGGCGGCGATGGAGAAAAACAGCACCCGCCGCGCCCCCCAGACAATGCGCGAGAGCAGATCGCGCCCCAGGTGGTCGGTGCCGAGCCAAAAGAAATTGCCGGTTGCATCAGTGGCGCCAGGCTGCTGGAAGGGCGTGAGTTGTTGCACGGGGCTGTAGGGCGCGATGACGGGGGCGAGCAGCGCCACCAAGCACCAAAACCCTACGATGCCCCCTCCGATCACGGCGACAGGGCTGCTCAGCACCTTGGGCAGGATCAACCGCCGGGTGTCGGGCGGGGGCGGTGCGGAGGCTTCGCTCATGTAAAGCGCACGCGCGGGTTGAGAAAGCCATAGCCGATGTCGGCGATGGCTTGGGTCGCCACGGCCACCACCACCGAGACCATGGCGCAAGCCTGGAGCAGCTTGATGTCCTGGGTCAGCGAGGCCTCCAGGAGGAGCGCGCCAAAGCCGCGGTAGGCAAAGAAGAACTCTACCACGATCACGCCCGAGAGCAGCCAGTTGATCTGAAGCACGATCACCGTGAAAGGCGCGATCAGCGCATTACGCAGTCCATGGCGCAAGATCACCCGGTGAAAGGGCAGCCCGCGCAAGACAGCCGTGCGGATGTAATTCGACTGCATCACCTCAGCCATGGAGGCCCGCATCATCCGCGCCACATAGCCAAAGCCGAACAGTACCAGCACCATGGCAGGCATCACCAGTTGGATCGGCTGAAAGCCGCCAGTCATGGTCGAGGTTGCAGGAAACCAGCCGAGGCTGAGCACGAAGACAAAGCTCAGAAACACCGCGCTCGCAAACTCGGGGATCGAGGTGGTCAGGATTGAAAACGTCGAGATGATCCGGTCGGTCGCCCCGCCCTCGTTCATCCCCGCAAGGACGCCTGCGGCGATGGAGAGCGGCACCATGATGGCGAAGACCACGCCCGCCAGGATGGCGGTGTTGGTGAGGCGCGGCCAGAGCACGTCGGCCACTGGCGCGCGGTAGCGGATCGAGTCGCCAAAGTCGCCCTGCAGCACATCGCCGAGCCATGTGAAATAGCGCAGAAACGCGGGCTCGTCATAGCCGTTGGCCGTGAGCCAGAGGGCGCGTTGCTCGTCGGTCGAATACGGCCCGAGCACCTTGACCACCACACTGTCGCCGTTGACTTCGAGCAGCAAGAAAGTGAGTACCGAGACGGCGAGCATGGTGGCGAGCATCATCGCCAGCCGCCGCAGCAGGAAATTCAGCACACAGCCCCCCAGGTGCCCTCAAGCAGTCTCACGCCTCAACCACCTGCGCCGAAAACTGCGCGTGTAGATGATCGCCAGCCCTCACCGGCGGATAGCGCGCCGGGGCCTCGGGGCCGTTGCAGGACGGCAAGCACTCGACCAGCGCGTCATAGTTGGGCTGGTGGAAAAACCCGATGGACAGCCGCTCCGAGCCTAAGGCCGCATCAGGGGGCGGGTTGACCACGCGGTGGAGCGTGGAGACCCAGCGGTCGTTGGTCCAGCGCGCCATCATATCGCCGATGTTGAGTACGAAGGCCCCAGCAGGCGCGCGCACCGGCTCCCAAGTCCCCTCGCGCGTGCGCACTTGCAAGCCCCCCGGTGCGGTATCGGGCTTGAGGATGGTCATGGTGCCAAAATCGGTGTGCTCGCCCGCGCGCAACTGTCCTGGCACCGGCGGCACGGCCTGATCGGGGTAGAACATGGCGCTCAGGATCGAGATGTGGCGGTCGATGGAAGGGGCAAAGTGCTCCTCCTCAAGATCGAGCGCCACGGCGAAAAGGCGCATCATCTCGGCTGAAAACCGCTCCATCTCGGCCCAATACTCTAGCCAAGCGGTGCGAAAGCCTGTCGGGGCCTCGGGCCAGAGATTGGTCGCGAAATGGTCGCGGCTGCCGGGGGCGCTGTAATAGGGATCGTTTGGGTCGGCGGGCTCGAGGCCGATGGAGAAGGTCTCCTTGAGATCGGGCGGGGTTTCCTGGCCGAGCGTGGTGGCCAAGGCCGCCTTACCCTGGCCGATGTAGCCGCGGATCACCTCTGGCGCGGGCTGGGCGACGCTGGTCTTCTCGGCCTCGCTACGGCGGAAGAACTCCTTGGAGAGCGCGTAGAGACGGGCGCTCACCGCCTCGGGCACGCGGTGGCCGGTGACGCAGAGAAAGCCGATTTCGCGGCAGGTGCGATCAGTCAGCTCGGCGATCTCGCGGCGTTGTGCCGCATCGCCGTCCAGGAAGGCGCTAAGATCGATGACGGGAACCACACCCATCCAAGCCTCCATTTTTCTCGCTAGTCTAAAAACATAGGAAGGCCCGCCCTGCCTCCACGCCGCCAAAACCGACGGCTGGGCGGGAAAACATGTCGCATCCAGAGCCCACCACGCCCGCGCCCCGTGTAGCGTGCTCTGGCGAACGAGGGGGAAGCGATGTGCTATGATCTGGTGATCGCCAATGGTCGTGTCCTCACCGGCGCTGGCAGCTTTGAGGGCGATCTTGCCATCCAGGGCGAGCGGATCGCGGCACTTGGGCTCGGCTTGCAGGGGCGCGAGCGCATCGAGGCGGCGGGGCGTCTGGTGATCCCGGGGGGCATCGATGGCCATGTGCACATGCGCACCGAGCGCGACAGCTTTTGCTATGACGACACCTTTGCAACCGGCTCGATCGCTGCGGCCTTTGGTGGCACGACCACGATCATCGACCAGGTCCAGGCCGAGCCCCACCTGAGCCTGGCCAGCGAGCTGGACACGCGCCTGGCGCTGGCTGAAGGCCATTCGGCGATCGATTTCGGCTTCCACATGAACATCCGCGATCACGACCCGGCGCGCCTGTCCGAGATACCGGCGATCGCGGCGCGGGGTCTGTCGAGTTTCAAGTGGTTTATGGCGATCCCGGGTTGGGCGGTGCCGGACGCCCTTCTCCTGCGCGGCATGTTCGAGGTGGCCGAGTGGGGCGGGCTCAACATCGTCCACGCCGAGAATATCGGCACCATCACCGAGTTGCGCCGGCGCAAGGCCGAGGCGGGGCGCCATGCCCTGTCCGGGTTTGCCGAGGCCTATCCCGCAGCCACCGAAGCCGCCGCGATCACCCTGGCGCTTGGCATGGCTGAGGCGGCTGAGAGCCGTCTGCTCGTCTTTCACAACACCTGCAGCGAGGGGGTAGCGGCGATCCGCGCGGCCAAGGAACGTGGCGTGCGTGCTTATGGTGAGGCGGGTCTGGCGTGGCTCACCCATGACGCCTCGCTCTACGCGGGCGATCCGGTGGCCGCGTTGCCCTTTCTGCTGACCCCGCCTGTGCGCGATCTCGGCCACCAGCGCGCGCTCTGGCAGGGCCTGCGCCTTGGCGATCTCGATATCGTCTCGACCGATCATGCGGCTGTGCGCATGGTGCCCGAAGACAAGGCCCGCGAGATCGCGGCGGGCTTTGGGGTGGCGTTCGGTGCGGTGGCGGTTGGCCCGGACACGCCCTTTGATGCCAAAGGCAACCGTCTGATGCCGGTCCTGCCCCCTGGCAACGTCGAGACGCGGCTGCCGCTGCTCTATTCGGAGGGTGTGGCCAAGGGCCGTCTGAGCCTCAAGCGCTGGATCGAGGTGTGCTGCACGGGGCCCGCCGATCTGTTCGATCTGCCGCAAAAGGGGCGTCTGTTGCCGGGCTGCGATGCGGATGTGGTGCTCTTCGACCCCAACGCCCAGGTGACCTACACCACCGAGCGGCTGCATTCCAACACCGACTATTCGGTCTGGAACGGCTGGACCTGCCAAGGCCGGGTCGATCTGGTGCTGAGCCGCGGGCGCAAGATCGTCGAGGGTGATGCCTATCTAGGCAGCCCCGAACACGGGCGGTTTCTCAAGCGCAGTCCCTGAGCGTCACTCACCGGCAGAGACCGCAGGCTCGGCCTCTGTGCGGGCCTTGAGCGCAATCACCGGCGTCATCGCGTTGAGCGCCGCTTCCGGCAGATGGCACTTGAGGCGGTGGCCGTCGCGCCGGTGTACCACGGGCGGCATCTCCTCTTCGCAGATCGCGCGACCAGCGGCGGTTTGGGCCTCGGCCTTGCGCGGACAGCGGGTTTGAAAGGGACACCCCGTCGGCGGCTTCTCGGCGGAGGGGATCTCTCCCTCCAGCGTCACGGTGCGCTTGTCGAAACGGCTGTCGGCAATCGGTACCGCCGCCAGCAGCGCTTCGGTGTACGGGTGGTAAGGGGGGGCGAAAACAGTCTCTGTGGGCCCCTGCTCGACGACATGGCCCAGATACATGACCACCACCCAATCGGCCAAGTGATGCACAATGGCGAGGTCGTGGCTGATGAACAGCATGGCGGTGGCGTTTTCGGCCTGGATCTGCATGAGCAGATCGGCCACCGCCGCTTGCACCGAGGCATCCAGCGCCGAGAGCGGTTCATCGGCGACCACCAGGCGCGGGCGCCCGGCAAAGGCGCGGGCGATGGCGACGCGCTGCTTTTGCCCGCC
Source organism: Pseudomonadota bacterium (assembly GCA_038750185.1). Classification (GTDB taxonomy): domain Bacteria; phylum Pseudomonadota; class Alphaproteobacteria; order Rhodobacterales; family Rhodobacteraceae; genus Thermohalobaculum. Next base: position 15,404 of record JBCDHK010000014.1, on the reverse strand, counting down.
CGAAAGCTGGCGCGGCTTGCGCGCGGCAAAGGCGCGGGGCAAGCGCACTTGGTCGAAGAGCGCATCCATGGCCGCGCGGCGCTCGGTGCGTGTTCGCCCGATGCCAAAGCGCTTTAGCACCCGCATCACCTGCGTACCCACGCGGCGCTTGGGGTTGAGGGTGTCGAAGGGGTTTTGAAACACCATCTGGATGTCACGCACCACGCCCGCCTCGCGCTGGCGCACGCCGGTGGTGGCGATGTTGTGCCCGTCAAAGCGCACTTCGCCGGCGGTGGCGGTCTCCAGACCAGTCAGCACCTTGGCCAGCGTCGACTTGCCACAGCCCGACTCACCCACCAGTGCCACCGTCTGCCCACCGCGCGCCGAGAGGCTCACCGCCTCGTTGGCCTTGACCACGGCGCGGCGCTCGGAGAACAGGCCGCCGGCACGGATGTAGTATTTCTTGAGCGCTTCGATCTCCAGGATCCGCCCGCCCATCTCGGCAGTGAGCGCATGGGGGCTGGCCTCGGGCGGATGCGCCCAGTCGATCTCGTCGATGCGGGCACAGCGCGAGTGCCGGTGTGCCCCGCCAACCTCATGCAGGGCTATCGGGCCGGCATCGCAAACCCCTGGTGTAAACGCCTCACAGCGCGGGCCGAAGTTGCAGCCCACCGGGCGCTCAAACGGCAGCGGCAACTGCCCGGGCACGGTGCGCAGCGCCCGCTGGGACTTGTCGGCATCGGGCACAGGTAGCGCCGCTAACAGACCGCGGGTGTAAGGGTGGCGCGTTTCATCGAAGACCTGCTCGACAGGGCCGCTCTCCACCGCCTCGCCCGAGTACATCACCACCACCCGATCACACGCCGCGCGCACTAGGCCTAGGTTGTGGCTGATGAACAGCACCGAGACGCCAAAGCGCACCGAGAGATCTTTGATCAGCTCGACGATCCCCGCCTCGACCGTGACATCAAGTGCGGTGGTGGGCTCGTCCATGAGCAAGAGCTTGGGGCGCGCCAGCAGCGCCATGGCGATCACGACGCGCTGTTGCTGTCCGCCCGAGATCTGATGGGGATAGGAGCCCATCAGCCGCTCGGGATCGGGCAGGCGCACCGCCTCCAGCATCTCGCGGGCGCGGGCCGTCGCCTCTGCCCAGCCAAGGCCGTCCAGCACCACCAGGGGTTCGGCCAGTTGGGCGCCGATCTTCATGGTGGGATTGAGCGAGGACGAGGGCTCTTGGTAGACCATGGCGATCTGGCGGCCGCGAATGGCCCGCAACTCTGCCTCGGGAAGCTGCACCAGATCGCGGCCCTCAAAGCGGATCGCACCGCCCGCGATGCGCCCGTTACCCCCGAGATAGCGCATGATGGCAAAGGCGACCGTGGACTTGCCACTGCCCGACTCGCCCACCAGCCCCACAGTCTCACCCGGCATCACCTGGCAGCTAAAGCCGACAACGGCTGGCACATCCACGGCATGGGTGGCAAAGGTGATCGAGAGGTCTTGGATATCGAGAACCGGCTGCATGGTGCCTGCCTCCCACTCTAGCTGTCTCGGTCGTGCTATCTTTTGAGGTGTGGCGCAGTGTGCGGTGGTGGCAAGGGCGTGCCTTGATGGTCGCATAGTGCCACCGCGGCGGCATGCCGCTTGTTTGCGCGCGACGCCGGGTCTACCTCACCTCTCAGGAAAACGTGCAGTATCGGAGGCGATCCCATGAGCAAACGCGCGGTCTTCGAGGAGGTCGGCGCAGCCAGCGCTGCCAGCCGCGCCCCGATCAAGGCCCACGCCCCAGCCCGGCGCGAGGCCCGCGCGGCCATTGCCGCGTGGCTCTGGGGGCTGGCGGGCTTGGTCGTGTTGATGGTGGTTGTCGGCGGTCTGACCCGGCTGACCGACTCCGGGCTCTCGATCACGGTCTGGGATCCGGTGATGGGCGCGATCCCGCCGCTCTCACAGGCCGATTGGGATGCCGCCTTTGCGCTCTATAAAGAGACCACCGAGTTCCAGGTGCAAAACTCCTGGATGACGCTGGCCGATTTCAAACCGATCTACTGGTGGGAATGGGGGCATCGCTTCCTGGGCCGCTTTATCGGTGTGGTCTGGGCGGTCGGGCTGCTCGCCTTCTTGCTCACCCGCACCATCCCCGAGGGTTGGACGTGGCGCTTGGTGCTGCCTGGCGCGCTCGGCGGGCTGCAGGGGGGGATCGGCTGGTGGATGGTCCATGGCGGCCTCGACGACCTCGACGTGCCCTCCTACCGGTTGGCGCTCCATCTTGGCATCGCCTTTGTCATTTTGATGCTGCTGGCGTGGTATGCCTTCAAGATCCGTCTCGATCCGGTGGCGCTTTTGCAAGCACGCCGCCAGCGCCTTTCCGGACTGGCGCCGCTCTCGGGGTTGATCGTGGCGGGTGTCTTCCTGCAAATCCTGGCCGGAGCGCTGGTCGCGGGGATCGATGCTGGGCGTTACTTTGTCGACTGGCCGCTGATGCAGGGCAATTTCCTGCCGCCTGCGCCCTTGGTGATGGAGCCGATGTGGCGCAATCTGTTCGAGAACGTGGGCACGGTGCAGTTCAATCACCGCATGCTGGGCTATGTGGTTTTTGCACTGGCGATCTGGTTTGCCATCAAGGCGATGCGCTCGGGGCGCACTAGGCTGCGCACGCTGGCCTGGGCCATGCTCGGCGTGATGACGGCGCAGGTCGGGCTTGGCATCGTCACGGTCAAGACCGCCTCGCCGCTGCACATCGCGATCTGGCACCAGGCGGGGGCCATGGTGCTCGTGCTGCTGCTGCTGCGCATGCGCTTTGAGGCGCTCTACCCGGCCACCCAAAAGATCGCCGGGCGCGCCTCGGTCTAGCCCTTCAGGTGGTCCCAATCGGGCGGGCGTTTCTCCAGGAAGGCCTGCACGCCCTCGGCGGTCTCGGGGTGGAGCATGTTCTCGGCGATCACCCGCGCGGTGTGGGCGTAGGCTTGATCGAGCGGCATCTCGGCTTGCTCGTAGAACGCACGCTTGCCCACCGCCACGGCGCTTGGCAGCTTGTCGGCCACTTTCTCGGCCAGGGCGCGGGTCTCGGCGCCGAGGCGCTCCCCCGCCACGACGCGGTTGACCAGCCCATGCGCCAACGCCTCCTCGGCGGAGAGGAAATCGCCGGTGGTGAGCAGCTCAAAAGTCTTCTTGCGCCCCAGATTGCGCGAAAGGGCGACCATGGGCGTCGAGCAAAACAGCCCGATGCTCACCCCATTGACGCCAAAGCGCGCTTCCTCCGAGGCCACCGCCATATCGCAGGACGCCACCAACTGGCACCCCGCTGCCGTGGCCAAACCGTCCACCTCGGCAATCACCGGTTGAGGCAGGCGCGCAATCGAGCTCATCAGCCGCGAGCATTGGCCAAAGAGCGCCTGATAACCCGCCCGCCCGCCGTCCTCGGACTGGCGCATACCCTCCATCTCGCGCAGGTCATGGCCAGCGCAAAAGGCGCGCCCTGCCCCACGCACCACCACCGCGCGTACCGAAGGGCTCACGGCAATCGCATCGAGTGTCGCTTGAACCGCCGCCATCAGCGCTGAGGACAGGGCATTGAGCGCCTCGGGGCGGTTGAGTGTCAGCGTTGCCACTGCGCCTGCGTCCTCACGCAGCACCAGTGCGTCCATATCGGCCTCCCTTGTCTGGTTTGGCGTTCTGTGTCGTGCTGGGGCGGCATAGCGTCAAGACAAAACGGAGGAGCGCCCATGCAGCCGATCCTAAGCGCCGAGGAACTGAACGCGTTTCTGGTGGAGATCTTCCCCCAGATCGAGGGCGAGACCGTCATCGAGGCCGTTGGCGCACACACAGCACGCATGCGCTTGCATGTGGCTGAGCGCCATCTGCGCCCTGGGGGCACGATCTCGGGGCCGGCGATGTTCATGCTGGCTGATCTGGCGTTCTATGTCGCGGTGCTGGCGATGATCGGGCGCGAGCCACTGACTGTGACCACCAATCTCAACATCAATTTTCTACGCAAGCCCCCCTTGGCCGATCTGCTGGCGGAGGCGCGCATTCTCAAGCTGGGGCGCACGCTTGCGGTCGGCGATGTCACGCTGGTCTCGGAGGGTGATGCGGAGGCCCGTCCCGTGGCCCATGCGAGTTGTACCTATGCCATTCCGCCGCGTCGCTGACACTTTAATAGTAAAAAATTACTAAAATTGTGATTTGCCTCTAGTCGAGGAAATCGGCAATCCAAGCGCGTGCCTAGCACATGCTCTCAACGCCGATAAGGAACCGACAATGACCACCCCCAGCCAAGAACAGCATAAGCTGCTACTTCCCCTCAACATGGCAACCATTGGACTGATGTTCGTAGCTGGTGCCGTGGCCACCACGGCCTTTGATTTTTGGGGGCAGGTCGTCAGTCCCGGTATCGGTTGGGCCAATCTCTCACCGCATGGCTTGGCGCGCAGTCTGCTTGGCACCTTCGGCCTGCCCAACAATGCCTTCGCCGGGTACTTCGTGCATTTCTATTTGGTTGGGTTGATCGGCTATCCGGTTGGCTGGCTCTACATCTTCCGCCCGGCTTGGAACACGATCACCGGGGGTTTGGGCGGCTGGTTCGTGGCCTCGGCGGTCTATGGCTTTGGGCTTTGGGTCTTTGCCATCGGTGGCATCACGGCGATTGCCGGACTGCCGCTCTTTCTGAATTTCACCGGCATTACCTGGGTGGCGCTGATCGGGCATGTGCTCTACGGCATCGTCATGGTGGCGGTAATGCGGGCTGCTGGGCGGGGCGCGTGACTTCGCGGTAATATAATACCCCATCCGTAAAACACGCTCTGGCAAGCGGAATTCTACGCCCATTCCGCTTGACAGAGCCTATCCCTTGGGCCACTACGCGCTCCGAACCTCAACTCACATGGAAAGCGCGATGAAAACCTACTCCGCTCGACCGGCGGACATCGACAAGCAGTGGATCGTGATCGACGCCGAGGGTGTCGTGCTCGGTCGCCTCGCCTCGATCGTCGCCATGCGCCTGCGCGGCAAGCACAAGGCCACCTTCACCCCGCACATGGACATGGGCGACAACGTCATCGTGGTGAACGCCGAGAAGGTGCTCCTCACCGGCAACAAGCGCCGCGACAAGGTTTATTACCGCCACACCGGCTATCCGGGTGGGATCAAGTCGCGCACCGCCGCCCAAATTCTGGAGGGGCGTTTTCCGGACCGCGTCATCACCAAGGCCGTGCAGCGCATGATGCCGGGCGGGCCGCTGACGCGCCAGCAGCTGACCAACCTGCGCGTCTATGCCGGGCCCGAGCACCCGCACACCGCGCAGCAGCCCGAGGTCGTCGACCTCAAGTCCCGCAATCCCAAAAACCTCGGGAGCCAGCGCGCATGAGCGAAGAGATCAAATCCCTCGGCGATCTGGGCGATGCCGTGGGCACCGAGGCCGTGGACACTCCCGAGACCGAAATCACCATCGTGCGCGAGCCGATCCGCGATGCGCTGGGCCGCGCCTACGCCACCGGCAAGCGCAAAGACGCCATCGCGCGCGTCTGGGTCAAGCCGGGCTCGGGCAACGTGGTGGTCAACGGCAAGGAGATGAACGTCTACTTCGCCCGCCCCGTGTTGCAGATGGTGATCGGACAGGCGTTCAAAGTGGCCGGCGTCGATGGCCAGTTCGACGTGATGTGCACCGTCAAGGGCGGCGGGCTCTCGGGCCAGGCGGGTGCGGTCAAGCACGGCATCTCCAAGGCACTCTCCAACTACGACCCCGAGTTGCGCCCTGCCTTGAAGGCCGCCGGCTTCATCACCCGCGACGCCCGCGTGGTCGAGCGTAAGAAGTACGGCCGGCGCAAGGCTCGCCGCAGCTTCCAGTTCTCCAAGCGCTGAGCCTTTCCTTCCCCAGCCAGCCGCCGATTGCACCGTTCGGCGCGCTGGCTTAGGGAGAGGGTGTTCCGCCCGTGCCTGCCGCCAGTGCGGAATGCAAAAGCGTCACGCAGCAGGGGATGGACACCGCGATGGAGCACGTCGGGGGCGCCTCGCCCAGGGAGATCAGCTATTCGTTCTCAGCGCGCTCGCGGGCTGGGCGCGCCATGATCCGCTCGATCGAGAACATCACCGGGCGTCCGCGCCTTCTGCGCATGGCCGACGGCTACGAGCGCGAGGTCGAGGCCGGGCGCGATTTCTGGCTGGTGATGCAGGAGCGCTACCGCCTCACCCTCGACATCGTCGGCGGGTTGGAGCGCATCCCCGCCGAAGGCCCCACCGTCGTCGTCGCCAACCACCCCTATGGGATCCTGGACGGGCTCGCCATGGGGCGGGTGCTCTCGGAGCGGCGCGGGCGCTTCAAGATCCTAGCCAACTCGGTGTTTCGCCGCGCGCCGGATTTGCAGGAGGTGATCCTGCCCATCGACTTCTCCGAGACTAAAGCGGCGCAAAAGACCAACATCGCCACCCGCAAGGCCGCCCTGGCCTGGCTCAAGGACGGCGGCGCCATCGGCATCTTCCCAGGCGGCACGGTCTCGACTGCGGCCAAGCCGTTCTCGCGCCCCATGGACCCGCACTGGAAAACCTTTACCGCGCGCTTGATTGCCAAGTCCGACGCTGCGGTGGTGCCGATGTTCTTCGACGGGCATAACTCGCGCCTGTTCCAGCTTGCCTCCCACCTCAACCAGACCCTGCGCACCGCCCTCCTGATCAAGGAGTTCGACAGCCGCGTCGGCGAGCCGATCCGCGTGCACCTCGGCAAGCCGCTCCCGCCCGAGGAAATCGCCGCGCGACACGGCGACAGCCGCGCGTTGATGGACTTTTTACGCGAAAGCACGTATCGGCTGTCGCCACGCCCGATCAAGGATCTCTCCTACGGGCTTTATCTAGGCTAGGGGTGGGTTGTCGTTGGCGATCGGTGTTTTCGACTCTGGGCTCGGCGGGCTCTCGGTATTGATGGCGCTGCGCGCGCGTCTGCCGCGCCAGGCTTTCGTCTTTTTAGGCGACAATGCCAACGCGCCCTATGGCACCCGTGCGCCCGAGGAAATCCATGCGCTGACCCGCGCTGGGGTCGCACGCCTGTTCGAGGCTGGCTGCCAGTTGGTCATTCTCGCCTGCAACACCGCCTCCGCCGTGGCGCTGCGCGCACTCCAGGAGGACTGGCTGCCGCGCCAACTGGGCGAGCGCCGGGTGCTGGGCGTCTTCGTGCCCACCATCGAGGCACTGACCGGGCGCCCCTGGGCCTATGCCGGGCCGCCGCTGCCCGGTGCTGTCAGCCGTGTCGCGCTCTTTGCCACGCCCGCGACCGTGGAGAGCCATGCCTTCCCGCGCGAGTTACGCCTGAGGGCTGAGGGGGTCAGCGTCACCGAGCAGCCCTGTCCCGATCTTGTTGACACGCTGGAGGCGGGGGATTGGACCCGCGCCGAGGCCTTGGTGGCGCGCTACTGCGCGGCGCTGCTGGCGCGCGAGCCCGCGCCCGAGGCCGCGGTCCTCGGCTGCACTCACTATCCCCTGGCGCGCGAGGCGTTTCGCGCCGCCTTGCCCCGAGGCACCTTGTTGCACTGTCAGCCCGCGACCACGGCCGAGAGCCTCGACGCCTATCTAACGCGCCACCCCAGGTTTCGCTCTGAGGGCGGTCTGCGCTGTCTGACCACCGGCCACCCCGCGACCGTCGCAACCCACGCCAAGGCCCTGACTGGTCTCGATTCAGCCTTCGTGCCCGCCTGAGCGCCGATTGCCTCGCGCACGGTCTTGGCCTACACCACCAGGCCCGATCAGCAGAGGAGATGGACGATGGACGGGCCGATTAGGGCAGGCATTCTGGGCGCAAGCGGCTACACGGGGGCGGAACTGGTCCGCCTGATCGCCAGCCATCCGCGCCTCAGCATCAGCGCGCTGAGCGCCGAGCGCCGTGCCGGCCAGACCATGGCCTCGGTCTTTCCCCATCTGCGACATTTGGATCTGCCGCCCTTGGTGCGCATCGAAGAGATCGATCCAGGCGTGCTCGACATCGTGTTTTGCGCCCTGCCCCATGCCACCTCTCAGGAGGTGGTGGCCAAGCTGCCGCGTACGCTCAAGATCGTCGATCTCTCGGCCGATTTTCGCCTCACCGATCTCGCGGCCTACGAGCGTTGGTATGGACGCCCCCACCAGGCGCCTGACCTCCAGCCGGAGGCGGTCTACGGCCTGCCCGAGTTCTACCGTGACGAAATCCGCAAGGCGCGCTTGGTTGCCGCGACGGGGTGTAATGCCGCGACCGCCAATTTTGCCGTGCTGCCGCTCCTGGCCGAGGGTGTGATCGATCCCGACGAGATCGTCATCGATCTCAAGACTGGCGTTTCGGGCGCAGGGCGCGCGGCCAAGGAGGCCATGCTCCACGCCGAGGTTTCGGAGGGCTTTCACGCCTATAACATCGATGCCCACCGCCATCTGGCCGAGTTTGAGCAGGAGTTCACCAAAGCCGCGGGCCGGCCCGTGAGCCCGATCTTCACAGCGCATCTACTGCCACAAAACCGCGGCATCCTGGCCACGCTCTATCTGCACGGCGAGGCGGAGGCGATCCATGCAGCCCTCGCCACGCGTTACAGGGACGAGCCCTTCGTTCACGTGCTGCCCTTCAAGGAAATGCCCCACACCCGCCACGTGCGCGGCTCTAACCTTGTCCATCTCGGCGTGGCCCCGACCCGGCGCAAGGGGCGCGCGGTGGTGGTCTCGGCGCTCGACAATCTAGTCAAGGGCGCATCGGGCATGGGGGTGCAGTGCGCCAATCTGATGCTGAGCCTCGACGAGCAGGCCGGGCTTGGCGCAGCGCCGCTCTTTCCATGAACGCCCGCGCGTTACTGGGCTGGATCGGCGCTGTCTTAGCGCGCTTTGAGGGCGCCGGGGGCACGGTCCTCTCGGGCTATATCGCCTATACCGGCATGCTGGCGCTGTTTCCTTTCCTAATCTTTGCCAGCGCGCTGACCGGCTTTCTGATCGGCCCCGAGGGCCTGGCTGATGCGCTGCGTGTTCTGTTCGAGCCCTTTCCCGAGCACGCCCGCACCACGCTGGAGCCGGTGATTGCCGAGGTGATCGGCGAACGCCGCTCGGGGGTGCTGACGCTCTCGGGGCTCGGCGCGCTTTGGGCAGCCTCCAACGGCATGGAGGCGGTGCGTCTTGGCCTCGACGCCGCCTACCGCCCCGATGCCAAGCGCCGCTATGCCATCAACCGGCTCTATCTCTTTGGCATGGTGGTTTTGGGGGTTGGTGCGTTCGTGACTTTGGCGGGGTTGGTGGTGCTTGCCCCTTTGGTCTTTGCGCTGATCGAAGGTCTCTTCGGTATGGAGATCCCGTTCATCGCCAATCTGGCGCGCTATGGCTTGGCGTTTGCGCTGCTTTGGGGGGTGCTTTGGATGCTCCACCGTGTGCTGCCCTCGCGGCGCATGCGCGGGCTGCGCCTTTGGCCTGGCATTCTGGCGAGCGTTCTGGTCTGGGGCACGGTGGCGACGGCGATGTCGCTCTATCTGGCCTTTGCGCCGTCCTACACCCTGACCTATGGCACGCTGGCTGGTGTGGTGGTGACGCTGTTGTTCTTTTATCTGACCGGGGTGGCGCTGTTGTTTGGCGCCCATGTCAACGCCGAGATCAACGGCATCGCGCCCGCGCGCCAGCCCCCGCCGGGCACCGCAACCGCGCCCTGAAACCTCCAACAATAAGACAGGGTGCGGCAAACCACCGGACTGGAACCGCTAACCAAGGATCCATATTAAAGTACTAGCCAGAGACGACCCTCCAGCCCAAACCGCTTCAGAGCCACCCATGCCAGCCAGCCGAAAAGCCCGCCGCATTCAGTTGCTCGCCTTTGGCGCGGCAGCTGTGACTGCGGCGACGGTGTTGGTGGCCGTCACCTTCGACGACACCATCGCCTTCTTCAAATCGCCCTCCGAATTGATCGCCGAGCCGCCCGACCCGGCGCGCCTCTTGCGCATCGGCGGCTTGGTGGCGGTGGACTCGCTCGTGCGCGGCGAGAGCGAGACCGTGCGCTTTGACGTGACCGACGGCGCGGCCACGGTCACCGTCAGCTACACCGGCATTCTGCCCGATCTGTTTCGCGAGGGCCAAGGCATTGTCGCTCAGGGCCGGATGCGCGACGGCCACTTCTACGCCTCCGAAGTGCTGGCCAAGCACGATGAGAACTACATGCCGCGCGAGGTTGCCGAAGCGTTGAAGGCGCAAGGCCATTTCCGCGGCACCCTACCCGAGACAAGCGGTGAGGGTGGCTGAGATGACCACCTACCCCATCGATTGGGTCGATGCTTTTGCCGGCGCACCCTTCGGCGGCAACCCCTGCGCGGTCATCCACGATGCCGACGGCCTCAGCCCCGAGGTGCGCATGGCGCTCGTGCGCGAGACCCGGCTCTCGGAGTGCGCCTATATCGTGCGCTCGGACAAGGCCGATTTCGGCGCGCGCTATTATCTCGCTGGCGCCGAGATCCCCATGGCCGGCCACCCGACAGTGGCCACTGTCGCCTCACTGCTCGATCGCGGTGTGGTGGCTCTGGAGGACGGCCACGCCGCCTTTACACTCGAAGTCGGGGCGGGCGTGATGGCAATCGAGGTCGAAGCGGACGCCCACGGCCCGCTGATCGCCATGACCCAGGCCGCCCCCGTCTTCGGAGCCGAGTACGACCCTGGCGAGATCGCCGCGCTCTATGGTCTCGATGCCACGGACATCGCCCACCCGCCTCAGGACGTCTCAACCGGCAATCCGTTTTGCATCGCCGTGCTAACCGGCCACGATGCCTTGGCCCGCGCCGTCCTCGACTCAGAGCGCCTGTTCGACTGGCGCACCCGTCATGGGCATAGCGAGAGCATGGAGCCGTTTCTAGTCACGCTGGAGGGCGCTACGGCGGCTGGCACCACCTTCTCGCGCCTGCTCTTACCCCCGCCGAACCCGCCGGAAGATCCTTTCACCGGCTCGGCCACCGGCTGCATGGCGGCCTATCTCTGGGCGCGCGGCCTGATCGAGACACCCCGCCTCACCGCCGAGCAGGGCCACTGGATGGGCCGCCCCGGCGCGGCGGAGGTCGAGGTGCTCGGCCCCCAAGACGCCATCACCGGGGTGCGCGTCGGCGGGCGCGCCGCAATCCTGATGCGTGGAACGCTGGAGGTCTGACATGATCGCCGAGATCGGACACTTCGCCCTGGCCATGGCTTTTGCCGTCGCCCTGTTTCAGTCGGTGGTGCCTTTGGTCGGCGCCCAATCCGGCTGGGCCGACTGGATGCGCGCGGCAAGCCCCGCCGCCCTTATGCAGTTTCTGCTGACGGGGCTGGCCTTTGCCGCCTTGACCCACGCCTTCGTGGTCTCGGATTTCTCGGTGCGCATCGTCGCTGAGAACTCCAATTCGCTCAAGCCCATGCTCTACAAAGTCACCGGCACCTGGGGCAATCACGAAGGCTCCATGCTGCTCTGGGTGCTGATCCTGACGCTCTTCGGCGCCATGGTGGCCGCCTTCGGGCGCGATCTGCCGCTGGGACTGAAAGCGCGCGCTTTGGCCGTGCAGTCGATGATCGCGGTGGCGTTCTTCGCCTTTATCCTCTTCACCTCCAACCCCTTCGACCGCCTCTCGCCCGCACCGCTCGACGGCAGCGACCTCAACCCGCTCCTCCAGGACATCGGCCTCGCGCTGCACCCGCCCATGCTCTATGTCGGCTATGTCGGGCTCTCCATGGCGTTCTCCTTTGCCGTGGCAGCGCTGATCGAGGGGCGGGTGGACGCCGCCTGGGCGCGCTGGGTGCGGCCTTGGACGCTGGCGGCCTGGGTCGCCCTCACCCTCGGCATCGCGCTCGGCTCCTACTGGGCCTACTACGAGCTTGGCTGGGGCGGCTGGTGGTTTTGGGATCCGGTCGAAAACGCCTCCTTCATGCCCTGGCTGATCGCGACCGCCCTGCTCCACTCGGCCATCGTGGTGGAAAAGCGCGCCTCGCTCAAAGTCTGGACCATCCTGCTCGCCATCCTGGCCTTCTCGCTCTCGCTGATCGGGACGTTTCTGGTCCGCTCTGGCGTGATCACCTCGGTGCACGCCTTCGCCAACGACCCCGAGCGCGGCGTGTTCATCCTGGCGATCCTGGTGGTGGCGATCATGGGGGCGCTCACGCTCTTTGCCTGGCGCGCGCCGCAGATGCGCTCCGAAGGGGTGTTCCAACTGGTCAGCCGCGAGAGCGCGCTGGTCTACAACAATCTGGTGCTCGCGGTCTCAACCGCCGTGGTCTTCATCGGCACCCTGGCGCCGCTCTTTCGCGAGTTCATCGACGGCGAGAAGATCTCGGTCGGCGCGCCGTTCTTCGATCTCGCCTTCACGCCCTTCATGGTGATCTTGTTCCTGGCCCTCCCCGTCGGCGCGATGATGGCCTGGAAGCGCGCTGATCTCGGCGCGGTGTTGGTCAAGCTCTGGTGGGCAGGCGCCCTCTCGCTGGCTGTCGGCGGCGCCGTCTGGGCCTTCCAGGAGGGCCACGCCCTACTCGCCCCTATTGGCCTTGCCCTCGCCGCATGGCTGATCCTCGGCGTCCTGGCCGAGCTTTACGAGCGCGGCGCTTTTGCCAAGGTGGGCCTCGCTCAAGGCCTGCGCCGCCTCGCCAAACTGCCGCGCGCCGACTGGGGCAAGGCCGTGGCTCATGCAGGCCTCGGCCTCATGGTCATGGGCATCGCCGCCATCACCGCCTGGGAGCGTGAGGACATCCGCCTCGCAGCCCCCGGCGAGCGCATCGAGATCGGCCCCTACAGCCTGCTGTTCCAGGGCATCGAGACCATCCCGCTTGGCGCGCCCTTCTCGCAAGGGCGCTGCTCCAACGAGGGCGAGCGGACCTTCAAGGGCCAGGAAGCGCGCAACTTCTCCGCCGAGATGGGCCGGTTTCTGCTGCTTGAGGGCACCCGCGAGGTCGCCGTGCTCTGCCCCGAAAAGCGTCTCTATCCGGTGGCACGCCAGCCCACCACCGAGGCCGCGATCCACTCGACGCTGGCGCGCGATGTCTACGTCGTCCTCGGCGACCGCCAGCGCGGCAGCGACGCCTGGGCGGTGCGCTCCTACCACAAGCCGCTGGCGGTCTGGATCTGGCTCGGCGCCACGGTGATGGGGATCGGCGGCCTAATCAGCCTGACCGACCGGCGCTACCGCGTCGGCGCTGCCACCAAGCGCCGCGCCCCCGTGCGCGCCGCGGTGCCGGCGGAGTGAGCCTCATGCGCGCGCTCCTCCTCCTGGCGCTGCTGGCGGCACCCGCTGCCGCCGTCCAGCCCGATGAGATCCTGCCCGATCCCGTCCTCGAACAGCGCGCGCGCGAGATCTCCAAGGACGTGCGCTGTCTGGTCTGTCGCAACGAGGCCATCGACGAATCGCGCGCCGAACTCGCCCGCGACATGCGCCTTCTGGTTCGCGAACGCCTCGTTGCAGGCGACACCAACGCCGAGGTCAGGCAATATCTCGTCGATCGCTACGGCGAATACGTGCTGCTCAACCCGCCGTTCAATCTCGGCAATGCGCTGCTCTGGCTCTCGGGGCCGGTGTTGTTTATCCTCGGTGCCGGATTGGCCTGGAGCTATATAAGGGCCAGCCGCAGCGCCACGCCCGCTACGGAGGCGGCGCTCACGCCCGAAGAACGCGCAGCCCTCGACCGCTTACTGCACGAGAGCGAGGACGACGCCCCCAGATGAGGCCAAGATGCGCCGCCTGACAGCCCACCTTGCCCTAATGCTCCTGGCAGCAGCCCCCGCCGCCGCCGATGCCGCCAAGACCGCCGCCCTGCGCGAATGCGCGCTGCATCTGCGCCAGCGCCACGACGTCGACAAACTCAGCAAGGTCGAGGTAGCAGACGCCCGCTCCAGCGTGCTCATGGTCACGGGCCAAGCGATCTTTGGTGAGCGCGAGGTCGCCTTTCGCTGCCGCCACCAGTACGGCACGGTGCGCACGGTCGGCTTTCGCCTCGATGGCAGCAATACCTGGCTCGCCCGCCCGCCGCTCTTTCAAACCAGCGCCACGCCCCCTACCCCGCCAGAGCCCGAGGTTGGCCAGGACCTGCCCACCACCGGCGTGCGGCGTATTCGCTTCGATTGGGGCGAGAGCTACCAGCCCGAAGATGGCATCACCTGCTACAAAAAGCGCCGCGCCTGTTATAATGAGGACGAACGCATGAATTTGCGCTGGACCGGGCGCGAATTCCCCTCCAAGTGAGCGCCGCCCCGGCCACACTGGCCCAGCGCGTGACCGCTGCGCCGCTGGTCCATGACCCTGCCCGTGCCGAGGCGGTGACGGCGGCGCTCACGCCTGCCTTGCGCGAGGGCGCGCTGGGAGCGCTGCTCAGGGGCGCAGCCGGCTCCTCACCGTATCTCTCCCGCTCGATCGAACGCCATGTCGATTGGCTGGCCAAGACTGCCGAGCGCCCTCCCGAGACCGCACTGGCCGCGCTCCTGGCCGAAACGGCTGCCACAACAGAGGGCGTCGACCGGGCCGCCCTGGCAAAGGCGCTCCGCCAGACCAAATCGCGCGCCGCCCTCCTGATCGCGCTGGCTGATCTGGGCGGGGTGTGGTCGCTTACCGAGGTCACCGCCGCGCTCAGCGATCTGGCCGAGGCGGCGCTGCAAACCGCCGTCGCCTGGCTGCTGGCTGAAGAACACCGCCAGGCCCGTCTGCCTGGGCTCGACGACGCGCGCCTGGCCCAAGGTGCGGGCTACACCGTGATCGCCATGGGCAAGCTGGGCGCGCGCGAGCTCAACTACTCCTCCGACATCGACCTGATCTGCCTGTTCGACCAAGACCGCTACGCCCCCGCGGACTACGCCGCCGTCAAAGCGCGCTTCATCGCCGTGACCCGGGCGCTGGTCAAACTGCTCTCCGATCAGACCGCCGACGGCTATGTCTTTCGCACCGATCTGCGCCTGCGCCCCACGCCCTCGACCACCCCGGTCTGTCTCGCCATGGAGGCGGCCGAGCGCTATTACGAGGCCGTTGGGCGCACCTGGGAGCGCGCCGCCCATATCAAGGCCCGCACCGTGGCGGGCGACATCGCGGCAGGCGAGCGTTACCTCAAGCGCCTTACACCGTTCGTCTGGCGCCGCCATCTCGATTTCGCCGCCATCGAGGACATCCACGGCCTGCTGCGCAAAATCCGCACCACCCGCGCCAAGTCCTGTCCGGGCGCCGTGGCAGGCCACGACATCAAGCTCGATCCAGGCGGCATCCGCGAGATCGAGTTCTTCGCCCAGACCCGCCAGTTGATCGCCGGGGGGCGTGACCCGTCGCTGCGCGAGCCGACGACGCTGGGCGCACTCTCGGCCTTGGCACGCGCCGGTACCATCGATACCGAGACCGCCGAGCGCCTGAGCGCCGATTACACCGCCCATCGCACCCTGGAGCACCGCCTACAGATGATCGGCGATGCCCAAACCCAAACCATCCCAAGCGGCGAGGACGCCCGCGCGCGCGTCGCAGCGCTCTCAGCCT
>JBCDHK010000013.1:0-24793 GCA_038750185.1 Pseudomonadota bacterium | reverse complement strand
GCCTCGCGCGGCGGACGGCCCTCTTGGCGCAGACGATAGATGTTCTCCAAGACGACAATGGCCGCATCGACGACCATGCCGACGGCAAAGGCGATCCCCGCCAGCGAGATCACATTGAGCGTGCGTCCCATGGCGGCCATGGCCACGAACGAGGCCACGATCGAAACCGGGATCGCCAGCGAGATCACCAGCGTCGCGCGCGGTGAGCGCAAGAACGCCATCAGCACCGCCGCTGCGAGCAGACCACCAACCCAGATATTGCCGATCACCAGATCGATGGCGCTGTCGATATAGACGGTCTCGTCATAGACTTGCTCGATGGTCAGGCCCTCGGCGGCAAGCGGGCCGCGGCGCAACTCCTCGACGGCGACGCGCAGACCCTCCATGGTCTCGATCACATTGGCCCCGGAGGCGCGCACGGCATTGACCGCGAGCGAGGGCTCGCCCTTTTGGCGAATGCGCGCGGTCGCCTCCTTGTAGCCAAAGCGCACGTCAGCCACGTCGCGCACATAGACCCGCCCGAGATCGTCGCCCGTGCCCGCAGCGCCCGAACGCAGCACCACCTCGCGCACTTCCTCGACAGTGTTGAGCTCGCCCTCGGCACGCACGACATAGCGGCGCTTGCCCTCGTCCACATCGCCTGCTGAGAGCGAGATCGATTCGGCGCGCAGCCGGGCGATCACCTCGGGCACGGTAAGGCGGAAGCGCGCCAGTTCGGTGGGATCGATGATCACTTGTAGCTCGCGTCCGACCCCGCCAAACACATTGACCCGCGCCACGCCCTCGACCCGCTCCAGAGCTTCTTGGACCACATCGTTAACGAAATCGCCGTAGTAGGAGATCTCGGTCGTGTTGCCGGGCGCGCGCTTTAGGATGAACCAGGCAATGGGGTTGTCGTCGCTGCCGGAGGTGTCGATGGTGGGCTCGTCGGCCTCGTCGGGGTAGCCGGAGACGCGGTCGAGGCGGTTGGCGACCAACAGCAACGCGCGGTCCATATCGGTGCCAACGGCAAACTCCAGCGTGATCCTGGCCGAGCCGGTGGTCGAGCGCGAGATCATGGTCTCCAGCCCGGTCAGGCCCTTGAGTTCGTCCTCCTGGGGGTTGACGATCTCACGCTCGACTTCGGCGGGCGCGGCACCGGCCCAGGAGGTCTCGATCTCGATCACCGGTTTGCGCACGTCGGGGGTGAGCTGGATCGGGATGCGCGCCAGCGCCAGTGCGCCGAACATCACCGCCATCAGCACGGCAGCGATCACGGCGATGGGGCGGTCGATGGCGATGCGGATCGGATCCATCGGGGGCTCTTTCTGTTGCTGTCGTGCGGTTGGTGAGCCGGGGTATTAGCCCTGCTCGCGGCTGACGGAGGCGGTTTCAGCGGGATCGCTTGCCCCATCCGGCGTCTCGACCATGGTCGGCGCGACGGGCTGGCCCGGGCGCAAGCGCTCATTGCCACGCACCACCACCACATCGCCCGGCAATAGCCCAGAGCGCACCTCGACGCGCGAGCCCGACGACATGCCGATCTCGATGCGGCGCGGGTTGGCGATGCCGTCCTCGACGGTAAACACGCTCCAGCCGCCGCGGCTTTGCACCAGCGCGTCCTTGGAGACCGTCACCACCGAGCGGGCGCGCGAGATCGGCACATCGAGCACCAGCGACTTGCCTGCCGCCAGACGCACATCGCGCATCTGGGCAAAATCGGCCGAGAGGCGTACCGGGCGGGTCCGCGTCGAGACGTCCTCGACGGGCAGCAGACTGCGCACCGTCGCCTCGAAGATATCGGTCTCCTCGGCCCGTGCGCTGAGCGCCATGCCCTCCTCGATGGCCGGCACCAGTTTTACCGGTAGATCGACCTCGATCTCCAGCGAGGCGGTGTCGATCAGCGTCGCCACCGCTTGGCCGAGCGCGATGTAGGCGCCGGGCTGGGCAAGGCGTTCGGTGACTACGCCCGCAAAGGGCGCCAAGATGGTGGCGTTGCGCAGATCGTATTCGGCGCTGGCCAGTTCGGCCTCGGCACGCCCCACTTCGGCCTGGGCCAGCCCCAGTTCGGCGCGGGCCTGAGCCGCTTGTTCCTCCAAATCCTCGAACTGGCCGCGCGAAAAAGCAGTCGAGCCGCGCAACTGCGACTGGCGGCGGAAGGCCTGGGTGGCCAGACGCACGCGCGCTTCAGCCACCTCGATACCGGCCTGAGCGGCGTCCAGAGCGGCACGGGCGGTGCGCTGGCGGATCAGGATCAGATCGACGTCGAGGCGGACCAGTTCGGCCCCGGCCTCGACCCGATCACCAACGCGAAACGACACCGTATCGACCACGCCTGCCGTGCGCGTTGCCACCGAGCTTTCCACCGTCGCCACCACCTGCGCCAGCACGGGGGTGGTCTCCAGTACTTCGGAAAGCACGACACGGTCGACCAGCACGCCGGCGCGTCCCTGTTGGGCCTGGGCCGGGACCGCTGCCAGGGCGAGGGCGGCTACCAGAGGCAAGGCCGCCGCGAAACCGTGGCTGGGAAAGCGGATCATGGGGTGCTCCTGTCAGGGCTGGGGCTGGGATGGCGAAGCCGCACGGTCGCTCACCGGAAAGTAAGCGTGTCTAACATAGGCGACACTCATACACGACAGTTTCCGATGACATGATGTCGGTTTGCGGTGTGGCGTTGCGTTGATGCCGCAGGCAGATAGGTGTCCTGGCAGGGGGCCGGGCTGGCGTGCGGCGTGGGCTGTCTTGTTCCATCATCTGGGCCGTCGCCGCGCCTTGGCAAGCACCCGCGCCACAGAGCACCGCCCACCCACAAGGAGTTGACCGCCAGCAGGCTTTAGCGGCAAAGCCATGTCATGATCCCGACACAGCGCCTGCAAGAGATCCTCGACCGCTTCGATTTTCTCGAAGCCCGCTTGGCCAGCGAAACCGATCCGGCCCAACTCGCGACCCTCGGGCGCGACTATGCCGGGCTGCGCGAGGTGGTGGCCACGATCCGCGACTGGCAAGCCCATGAGCGCGCGCTCAGCGACGCCCAAGAGATGGCCGCCGATCCCGAGATGGCCGCTTTGGCCGCCGAGGAGATCACCGCGCTCAACGCGGCCCGCCCTGCCTTGGAACAGGCGCTGCGCCGCGCCCTGCTCCCACGCGATGCCGCCGATGCGCGCCCGGCCATCCTGGAGATCCGTCCCGGTACTGGCGGCGATGAGGCGGCGCTGTTCGCCTCCGATCTGCTCGCCATGTATCTGCGCTATGCCGAGGCGCGGGGCTGGTTGGCGGAGATTGTCGAGGAAACCCGCACTGATCTCGGCGGGCTCAAGGAGGGCGTGGTTGCGCTCAAGGGCGAGGGTGTCTTCGCGCGGCTCAAGTTCGAGTCTGGGGTGCACCGCGTTCAGCGTGTGCCGACCACGGAGTCGGGCGGGCGCGTGCATACGTCGGCGGCCACCGTCGCCGTGCTGCCAGAGGCCGAAGAAGTCGACATCGCCATCCCCGACACCGACATCCGCATCGATACCATGCGCGCCAGCGGCGCCGGTGGCCAGCACGTCAACACCACCGACTCGGCGGTGCGTATCACCCATTTGCCGACCGGCCTCGTGGTGACGTCTTCACAAAAGTCCCAGCACGCCAACCGCGCCCGTGCCATGGAGGTGCTGCGCGCGCGGCTGTATGAGCGCGCCCGCGCCGAAGCCCAGGCCGAGCGCTCGGGCACGCGGCGTGCGCAAGTGGGCTCGGGCGATCGCTCGGAACGCATCCGCACCTACAACTTTCCCCAAGGCCGCGTCACCGATCATCGCATTGGCCTCACGCTGCACAAGCTGGTGCAGGTGATGGCGGGCGATCTGGAGGAGATCGTCGAAGCCCTAATCGCCGCCGACGAAGCCGAGCGTCTGGCCGAGACCGCATGAGCGACACCACACGCGCGGCCCTGATCCGCGCGGGCGCGGCACGCCTTGGCGCCGCAGGTATCGAGGACGCCGCCCGCGAGGCGCGCCTGCTCTGCCGCTGGGCGGGGGGGCTCTCTGGCGCCGGGCTCGCCGCTCGCCTTGACGAGCCCGCCAGTGCCGACGAACAAGCCCGCCTCGCGGAGGCTCTGGAACGGCGCACCGTGCGCGTGCCGCTCTCGCACATCACCGGCGAGCGTGCCTTCTTCGGCCACAGTTTTCGCGTCACCCCCGCCGTGCTCGATCCGCGCCCTGAGACCGAAACCGTCGTCCACGCCTGCCTGGAGCGCCCCGCCACGCGCATCCTCGATCTCGGCACCGGCTCTGGCTGCATCCTGCTCAGCCTGCTGGGTGCCTGGCCAAAAGCCACGGGCCTGGGCACCGACATCGACGCCGCCGCCCTCGCCATCGCGCGCGAGAATGCCGTGCGCCTTGGCGTGGGCCAGCGCGCGGCCTTTGCCGAGGGCAACTGGTTTGACGCTGTGGCGGGCGGCTTTGATCTGGTCGTCTCCAACCCACCTTATATCGCCGAGGCCGACATCGCCCATCTCGCCCCCGAAGTGCGCGAGCACGAACCCCGCCACGCCCTCACCCCAGGTGGCGACGGCCTTTCCGCTTACCGGGCACTTGCCCGCGGCATACCCGCCCACCTTAACGCGGGCGGACGGGCCATCGTCGAGGTCGGCGCTGGTCAGGCCGAAGCCGTTATGGCGCTGCTACGCCAAGCCGGTTTCAGCACCATCGAGACCCGAGCCGACCTGGATGGCCGCGCACGCGCCCTGATTGCACAAGATTTTTGCCCATTGCGACCGTAATGACGGTTGAGCCACAGGGGAAACCGGCTATAACCAACCCAAGCCCGGCAAAGCACAGCGCCGTTACACCGCTTGCTGTCACCGTCGGTTTAGATCCTTAGGGCGGTATCGTGTGCATTCGAAGGGTGGCACGGTCCGCGGGGTTAGGGCCAGAGCGGCCCCATCAAGTCACACGGCACATGGCACCGGTCAGCGCCTCACCGCAGCGTCCGGATACCTGAGCACGGAATGCGGTCCTCTAGGACAGCTGACAGCCTGCGCGCTCCCCGTCGCGCACGCCACAACCCAAAGACAACAGCAGATCGGGAACTGATGAGAGCGACGCACAAATCGAACCGCGCCCGTGGGCGCGGCAATCGCAAACAAGGCAACGGCAACAACGTCAACCGCGTCTATGACAGTTCCGGTCCTGAGGGTAAGGTCCGCGGCACCCCGCAGCAGATCATCGACAAATACCTGACCCTGGCCCGCGATGCCCAGACCTCGGGCGATCGCGTGACGGCAGAAAACTTCCTCCAGCACGCCGAGCACTACCAACGCATCCTCATCGAGGCCACCGCCCATTTGCACGACCGTCAGCCCAACGGGCGCGACGACAGCCACGACGACGAGGACGAGCAGCCCACCCAGGGCAGTGCAGAAAACGGCGCCGCCCACCAGCATGGCGCGTCCGAGCATGCTGCGCGCCAACACCAAAAGCACGATCAGCGCCCGCGCCGCCAGCCGCGTAACGATGATGGTGAGAATAGCGCTCGCCAGCCTGCTGCCGCCGCTCCCCAACCGGAAGTGACGGCGCCCGACCCGCGTCCCGATCCCAAAGACGCCGATGCCCCACTTGGTGGCATGACCACACTCGGCGGTGACGAGACCTCCAGCTCGCCGCTTCTGTTTGGCGAGGAAGAGACCGCCGCCAGCCAACCCAAGCGCAAACGTGCCTCGCGCAGTCGCAAAGCCGCGACGCCACAACAAGAGGGCGAGACCGCCGAGCAAGCGCCTGAGACACCTGCCAAAGCGCAAGCCGAGGCCGAGAACGCCCCTCAGACCAACGCCGAAAGCTGAGTTAGCTGCGCCGCCAGCAGAAGGCGGCAAAGATGCCTCTGCGCCTGCTGTTTGCGCGCTGTACGCTACCCTGGCTGCAAGGGCGCCAGACCACCTTCGCCCATGGGCGCGGGCATGCGGTGGCACGCATGGGCTGCTTCCAGGCGGGTGCGCAACAGGGCATAGTCCTCTGGCACGAGACGGGCAAAGCCCTCAAGCAAGAGCGCCTCGCGCACCCTACTCTCAAGCGTGGCGATCGCCGTCTCGACCGCCTCTGCCAGCAGGCCGGCATTGCGCGGGCGTCCGGTGATTAGCGGCAGGCCGGGCGTGGGGGCGGTCCAGTCGATCACCCGCAACTGTTGCGCCACCCCGTCGTAGCGCTGCATCAGCGCCCAACTCACCGCATCGAGGGCCGCGATACGCGCGCGCCCTGAGGCGACCGCCTCGGCAGAAGCGGTATGCGCACCGGTGAGGATGGGCGCTGCGAAGAACGTACCATCCCTGGCGTATTCGGCCGTCGCATGCATCAAGGCGGCATAGCCCGACTGGCTGTCGCGGGCATTGATGGCCGGAACAGCGCCGCGCAGATCGGCCAGGGTCGCCGCGTCATCGCCGGCATGGACAACCAGCGCACTCCGATACCAGCCCGGCCGACAGCCCTCCAGCGCATAGGCCGGGGTGCCGACCAATCCGGCCCGGCCTTGGAGCGCCTTGACGTAGGGCAGTCCACAAGTCTGGCCGAGCACCAGCCCAGGGTCAGCCCAAAGCCGGCGTGCCGGAATGTCGCGGTTTAGCGCCCCCGGCGCATCGAGGCCGCATGCTCGGATCTCCTCAGCCAAGTGCGCCCAGAACGCATCGGTCTCGCTGGCGATCTCGGGGCGGTCGTACATGGGCAGCCCGGCAAGACCGCCTGGGCCACCTCGTCTTATTGCGGCGGCCATGCCCGCTCCCGCAGTTGGACGCGCTCAGGGTCGGTGTTGCGCAGCGGATGGGCGACCGGATCCTTGGCTGTGAGCGCATGCGCGCAAAACACCGCCGCGTAAGACGAATACAAGTAGCCTCGATTTTGTTGCAAGAACGCCTCCCGCCGTGTGCGATAAAACGCCGGTAAGCGATACCACGCCAGCCCGGGCACACCGTGGTGTACGGCATGAAGGTTATTGTTGAGGAAAAGAAACGCCAGCGGGCCGCGATCTTCGACGATCACCGAGCGCCCGGGATGGGCTTCGTGGGCGCGGTGTTCGAGAAAGGTGCGGATCTTGAGGATGCCCATGGCCGTGTAGGCCGCAAGCAGATAGGCCGAGGGTGGGAGCGTCGCAACCGTGGTGAGCCAGAGCGCTACCGGGATCAGCCCCAGAAGATGCAGCGCCCAGGCGCGGGCGTGTCCAGGGGTGCCAGCGGCTAGCGCCAACGCCTCCTCGTGCCAAAACCAGATCAGACCGATGGCCGGTCCCAGCACCATGCGCCCGAGCAGCGTGTTGTTGGCCCTGAGCAGCCCCCGCATGGGAGGCGACAGCCCGGCCCAGCACGCGGGATCGAGGTAGTTGCTCTCGGGGTCGTCATAAGGATCGGTCAGATGCTCGTCGCGGTGGTGGGCGAGGTGGGTGTCGCGAAACCGCTCAAAGGGCACGAACAGCCCGACAGCAAGGCTCATCAGCGCCGCATTGAGCGTGGCGTGGGGGGTCGGATGGCCGTGGATGGCTTCGTGGCAGAGCGAGGAGTGCAACACCAGGACAAGCGCGAGCAGCGGTACAGCGGCGTAAGCGGTGATGGCCTCTGCATGGACGGTGATGAGCGCCCAGCCAAGATAGGTGGCGCCGATCAGAGCCAGGGTCGGCGCTTCCCAGCGCGGCGTGGTTTTGGTGGTTGGCCTGTGCATGTGCACAACATTGGCGCGGGGTAAGGCTCGCGGATATTGCGTGAGTTTGCCGTGAATGAAGTTTGTTTGCCGCCTACCCATCCGTTAAGCTGTGCATCCACACAGACTGTGGTGATTACACCCATGCACAAGCTCCGCATTGCCGAAATCTTTCGCACCCGCCTCGCCCGCCTGATCGATGACCACCCAGGCGGCCTGGCCCGGTTTGCCCGCGACGCTGGGCTCGACCGCTCGGCGCTGGCCCAGTTTCTCGATCCCGAACGCCTGCGCCTGCCCCGCGCCGAGACGCTCCATCGCCTGGCCTCACTCAAGGGCGTCTCAGCCGACTGGCTCCTGGGGCTGGCCAACGCCGAGGAAGGCCGCCAAGAAGTCGCCCTCGGCATCGCCGTCGAGACCGAAACCGATGCCGCCGGCGACACCCCGCTCGCACGCTGGCAGCGCGAGGCCGAGGGCGCCAAGATCCGCTATGTTCCCTCGACGCTGCCCGATCTCTTCCGCCTGGCCGAGCTCTCTGATGGCGCCGTCGAGGAAATCCGCGCCGAGGCCCGCGCCTCCCACGCCCAAGGGCTGATCGAGGGCGCGGCCTTCAACGACACCGACATCGAGATCTGCATGCCACTGCAAACTCTGGAGGCGCTGGCCGAGGGCAGCGGCATCTGGGCCGAGATCGAGGCCGATCTGCGCCGCGACCAACTCGCCCACATCGCGCGCGAGGCCGAACGGCTGTATCCGTCAGTGCGGCTGCATCTCTTCGATGGACGGCGCAGCTTTTCGGCGCCCTTGACGGTCTTTGCGCTCAAACGCGCGGCGCTCTATCTGGGGCGCTCCTATCTGGTGGTGAACTCGGCCCGCCAAGTGCGCCAACTCGCCCGCCACTTCGACGATCTGGTGCGCGAGAGCACCGTGCCCCCCCACACCGTCCACGAGACACTGGCGCGGCTGGCGGCACAGGTGCGCTAAGGGCGCTCGACGCCCTGCCCCATCCGGCTAGCTTGCCCAAGGTCACCGCTGACCGGGAGCCCCCATGCCCAAAGCCCAACTGACTGTGGCCCAGAACGCCTCCCCCACCGACGCCGATCTCATCGCCGCGGCACGCTCGGTGATCAAACGGCGCGATTTGCATAAATGCCACGGCGGGCAGGTGGGCGCGGCCATTCTCACCGTCGACGGCAGCCTGCACCTCGGCGTCTGCCTCGACGCGCCTTGTGCGCTTGGGTTTTGTGCCGAGACCGCTGCCGTGGCCGCCATGGTCACCGCGGGCGAGAGCCAGATCGCGGCCACTGTCGCCGTTGCCGAGGATGGCAGCGTGCTGCCCCCTTGCGGGCGCTGTCGCGAACTGCTGGCCCTGCTCGATCCGGCCAACGCAGAGGCGCGCATCCTCCTGAGCGGCGGCCGCGCAACGACCCTGGCCGCCCTGATGCCCGAGAGCGGCGCCAACCTCTGAGCCCCAGACCCGCCGGCCCAGACCCGCCACCCCACACCCACCACATTGTCTCGTGCTGGCGCAGCGGGTACCCTCCACCCCTATTTCGCGTGATGGAGGCCCCATGGAGCGGATCATCGAGCGCCTGCCAAGCCCCGGTGGGCTGGCCCTCTGGCTCTACGCCGCTGCCTTTTTGCTGCTGCCGGCGCTGCTTGCCTGGAAGGGGCTGGCTTATGTCATCGGTGTGGTGATCTTTGCCGTTGGCGTACGCCCGCATGTCGAGGGGCTAGTGGCCGGGCGCCCGATCAGCTTTGCCTTCCATTGGCGCGGCAATACATACCGCCGTGATTTCCACCTGGCGATCCCGAGCGAGCGCTGGGCGGTCAAGGCGATTTCCTGGGCGCTGATCTTGCTCACGCTCTTGGTATTGCCGGTGCTGGTGTTCGTGATCCAGGCCCAGGGCCAGGTGTTCTATCGCCAGCTTGAGACCAGCCTGCCCGATATTCTCGCCAGCCTCGGCGCAGCCATCGATTACGCCAACGAACAAATCCCCGGCGCCGTGCCCGACGTCGAAGTCCAGCAAGGTGCGGGCTGGCAGGGCCTCTCCAACCTGTTCGCCCAGGTCGCCGGCGACGCCGTGGCCGATGTCAAATCGGTGGTGCAATCGGTGTTTGGCAGCGTACTCGGCGTGGTCGCGACGCTGCTTGGCGACTGGGTCAAGCTGATCATCGCCTCGCTGCTGGTTGGCACCATCTTGTCCAACTGGGAGAAAGAGGTGTCGATGCACCGCCGCATCGTCTCGGGCGGCATCGCGCCGGGGCGGCTGCGCGAAAACGTGCTGCGCTTTGGCGAGCACTACCAGACCGGGGTCAGCCTGTTCATGATCGGCTACTTGGAGGTCGCAGCCACGCTATCGCTGATCTATGGGCTGGCCATGGTGGTGCTGCCACTCGGACTGTCGGTGGGGGCGATCGTGTTCATCGCCATCGTGCTCGGCTTTATCACCGCGATCCCCAAGATCGGCAGCCTGCTGGCCATGGTGGTGGCGGTACTGTTGATGGGCACCAATATCGAAGCGGGGCTCGGCTGGTTTGGCTACACCGTGCTCAGCCTCGGCACCGGGCTCGACGTGCTGGTGCGCACGGGGCTTTTGGTGGGTCTGGCCAAGATCCTCGGCCTGCTCGAAGCCTACAGCTACACCCCCGAGATCGTCGGCGCCAAACTGGGCATGACCAAGATGCAGATCATCGCCACGGTGATGATCTGGGCGGTGGGTGCGGGGTTTTTCGGCATGATCTGGGGCATCCTGATCTCACTAACCTTCCAGGCCGCCTTGCGTTTGGCCGAAGAAGATGCCGCCCGCGCAGCGCTGCCCGACGAACCGGCTCAAGCCGCCGAGTAACTACGCCGAGTGATTAGTTGCGTGATTAGCCGAGTGATCATTCCCCCGCCCGCGCCAGGGCGGGCGGCTCAGCCGGTGGCCCCTCGACTTCGACCAACCCGCTCGGCGCGACGCGCATGCCCGGCAATGCCTTCTTCAACCAACCTAACTGGTGTGAAAAGTGATTGTATTCGGCCTGCGCACGGCCAAACTCACCGGGTGGCGGCAAATGCGCGATCCAGTTGTGCTCATAGCCCTGCAACGCGATCTCACCGGTGAGCAGCTTGACGCGCGCGTAGGCCTCCAGCGTGCCCTCCAACACAGCCTCAGGCGCGAGCCCGACATACTCGACCAGCGTCGGATCGGAGCGGATCTGCTCGCGGATCCCCTCCGCCGTGCAATGCTCGCCACAGCCAAGCCCGAGCACCGCGCGCGCCTCCTGGCCCTGGGGCGTGTCGGCGGCGATCAGGTCGAGAATGCGCCCCGAGGCGACGGTGAAGATGATCGACTCCACCTCCAACCCAAAGCGATGATAGAGGTGCTGGAGAAACATCCGATCGTGCTCGATCAGTTCAAGACACACCCCAACCACCTCGGCTTCGTGGGCGGCAAAGATCTCGCGGCTGATCTCGGCAATCTCGGTGCGCAGCTCTCCCAAGCGGCGGCGCAGACGCTTTTTCTCGGCGCCGAGGCGGCGGGCCTCGCGCGAGGACCAAAACTGGTTGAGGAGTGCCGCCACCAGCCCCCCCAACGCCTGCCCGAGACGCCTGCGCAGCCAGCGGCTTGCCGGGCGCTCGGCCACGGCGTGCTTGCGGCGGATGCGCACCATCTCGAAGTCCTTCTCCACCAGGATGCGCTCGCGCTCCAGCGCGTCGGTGCGCACCTCCATTTCGGAGTGGATCAGGCGGTGGACCCCGCGCACGGCCTCGTCGATACGGTCGAGATCGCGAAAGCCGCGCTCGGCGGTGCGGAAGGTGGCGGTAAAGCCAGGCTCGAACCAGCGCACGCAAAGGCGCAGCGAGACGGCGGAGGGGCCGTTGACCTTGGTCTGCACCAAATAGATCAGCTCGCGGTAGGTCTGCATGCGGTGGGCGACGTAGCCGTTGAAGCGGTTGAACTCATCCCAAGTGGCCGGCACATGCAGGCGCGGCAGTGTCTTAGTATCGGCCAGCTTTTGGACGAAGCGATCCTCTAAGATGCGCCCGGCTACGCGCGAAAACGGGATCGTGATCAGCGAGACGCCCTTGCCTTGGACAAAAAGCACAGTCACGGCCCATTTGATCAGCCAGATCAGTGCCGCAACCAACACCCCAATGGCGATCCAGACGGTGGTCGAGATCTGTTGGATCGGCGCGAAGACATTATCGATGACACTGGGATCGGCTTCCACGCGAGGCGCTCCTAAGGCTTGGCTCAAACAGACAGCAGGGCCGCGTCCACGGGGGAGCGCGACCTCTGATTGATCGATGCTGTTTTATGCCGCTGTGGGGGAGGCGCTGTCCACCGCTTTGGCGCTAGAGTGGCGCATTGGCCAAAAGGGCAACGTTGGCTGGCGTGCCCAGGGTGGTGCCCGCGGATCAGCGCTCCTGGCGCACGGCGTCGAGGATCAGCACATCGCGCACGGCCACGCTGACCTGGGCTTGGGCGGCGGCGGCGAGTTTGCGGCGCAGTTCGTTCAAGACGCGGGTGTCGGTGTAGGTTTCCATGAAGGCGCCGGTGTAGGACATCAGCATCAGCTCACGCAGAAAGGCGTCCTGGATGCGGGGCAGTTTGGCGTAGACTTCGTCGCTGTCGTCGGCGGCGACATCGATGGCGACCTCGAACAACATCAAGGCCCGCGTTTCGCGGCCTTCAACGACGGGGATGACAAGGCGACGCCCGAGTGAGACGAATTCGGGGGGCGCGTCGTCATCGGGTTCGGGCGGGGTTTCGGGCTTGGCTTCGGTTACGGCTGCCTCGGGCGCGGGCTTGAGAAACAACCCCAATGCGCCACCACCAGCAACACCAAGCATGATCAGAACGAGGGCGATCACGGCTTTCATGGGGAGCGCTCCGTTGTCAAGCCCCGCGCATTATCCTGCTGTTTTATTTGCATTTTACCCCGCATCTGGGCGCTCAGAATGGCGAGATGAGATCGACGATCTGCTGGCCATACCGCGGCTGTTGCAGATCGGTGATCTGGCCGCGCCCACCATAGACAATGCGCGCGTCGGCAATCTTGTCGGACGTAATCACGTTCTGGCGTGAGATATCTTCGGGGCGGACGATGCCGGTGACTTGCAGATCGCGCAGTTCGAAGTTGATCCGCACCTCCTGGCTGCCGCGGATGACGAGATGGCCGTTGGGCAACACCTGTTCTACGGTGGCGGCGAGGCGGAAGGTGATTTCCTCTTCGCGGTTGGTCGAGCCTGATCCGCTGCTAGAGCTGGTGCCTTGCGCAGAAACCGCCGGGTCGAGGACACTGGCGCCGGACAGGATGGTATCGGCCACACTCCCAAGGCCAAGGAGGGCTGAGGCGCTGACCTCGTCGCTGCCGTTGCGCGCGCGGGTGGTGGCGTTGGAGATCTCGCCTTCGTCGTCGATCTGGACAAAAACGGTGAGAATATCACCACGCCGACGCGCGCGCCTGTCGCCAAACAGCGATTTTGGCCCCGATTGCCAGAGCGAACCGGTGGTCGCGGTGTAGGCCGGTGGCGGTGGCGGCGGTACCAGCGCAACCCGCGCGGGCGCAGGCGGCGGCACAGCTGGATCTGGCGCACCGGGGGCGGTCAGGCTGGGGGCCGTGCCGAGATTGTCGAGCTGGCCGTTGCACCCGGCTAGTACCAGCACCAACACCATTCCCCCTACCCCGCGTCCATTGGCCCTCATGGGCGCACCTGGACGCTGCGCGCTCCGGTAACGGTGGCCTGGATGGTCATGCGCGTGTCCAGGTTCATGACACGCACACTCTCACCGAGCCCGCCGTTGTCGAGCGCACGGCCTTCAGTGCGAAGCAATAGCCCACCGATGACATAGCGCACACTGACGATGGCATTGCGCCGCACCAGCGTGGGCGGGCCAAGATCGGCGGCAGTGATCGGGCGCCCGGCATAGATGGCGCGACGGACTTCGAGGCCGATGAGGGCGTCGATGTCGGCCATGTTCTGAGTTGCCTTGAGATCGGCGGCAGTCAGGATGGTGCCGACACGCAACGTGCGTGCAGCGAGCATCTCCGCCACGGCAGGAAGCGCCCCGAGCAGCCAGACCAGCGCCAGACAGCCCCCCCAACAGTACCCCGCTCTCCCTCGCATCAGCGCAGCCTCGACGAGGTGGCGAGCATTTCATCGACGGTCTTCAGCACCTGCGAATTGAGTTCGTAGCCGCGCTGAGCCTCAATCAGTTCAGTGATCTCAGCCACGACATCGACCGAGCTTTCTTCCAGGTAGCCCTGGCGCAACAGGCCGCGCCCATCGATGCCAGGCTCGCCAACGACGGGCTGGCCCGAGGCGGCGGTCTCGCGGAACAGGTTGTCACCGATCGCCTCCAGCCCTTTACGGTTGGTAAACTGGGCCAGGGTCAGCGTGCCGATCTGTTGCAGTCCAACTTGATTGTCGAAGCGGGCAAACGCGGTGCCATCGGCATTGATGACGACTTCGCGCGCGTCGTCGGGCACGGTGATGTTGGGGATCAGCAAGTACCCCTCGGAGGTGACGACCTCGCCCTCGGCACTCAGCTTGAAGGCGCCATCGCGGGTGTAGGCGATGGTGCCGTCGGGCAGTTCAATCTCAAAATAGCCGCGGCCTTCGACGGCGAGATCGAGCGTGCCGCCGGTTTGGCGCGAGGCGCCTTGTTGGGCTTCGAGCGAAACAGCCGCCGCACGCACACCAAGGCCGAGTTGCACGCCCGAAGGTAGGACCTGGCCACCAGCCGCAGTGATCGCGCCTGGCGTGCGGATCTGACGGTAGTGCAGATCGGCAAACTCGGCACGGCGTGCGTCATAGGCCGTGGTCGACATGTTGGAGATGTTGTTGGCCGTGACGTCGACGCGCAGTTGCTGGGCAGCCATGCCGGTGGCGGCGATTTTGAGGGCTTGCATGGGCGTCCTTTATGTTGAGGGCGGCGCCAAGTGGGGCTTGCCAGGGGGGGATCAGAGCGGCTGGCCGAGCGTGCGGATGCTCTCGCGGATGCGTTCGCCTTCGTCGCGCATCAGGCCCTGGACTTGTTCGTAAGCCCGGCTGACAGCAATCATACGCGCGATTTCTTCGACTGCGGCGACGTTGGAGCCTTCCAGTGCACCTTGGCGTAGTTTTGGGACGGGCACGGCGTCGATGCCCTCCAGTGGGCGGAAGCCGGCACCGCCGATGCGTTGCAGCGTTTCGGGGACGGCGGTGAACACCCCAATGCGGGCTTGTTCGACGCCATCGGCCGAGACGGTGCCGTCGGCGCCGATGGTGATGGGCACACCCGGTGGCAGAAACACCGGCGCCTGGCCCTCGTCGAGCACGTTGCGCCCGTCTGCGGTGACCAGAAAGCCTTCGGGCGAAAGCTGGAAGCGGCCAGCGCGGGTTAGGATGATGCCTTGATCGTCCTCGATGGCGAAAAAGCCTTGGCTTTCCAGTGCCAGGTCGAAGGTGCCGCCGGTCTGAGCCATGGGTCCAGGGGCGCTACTAGCAAAGCGGACGCCACCGTCGGCCATGGAGACCGAGGCACCGCTGGCGGCGGCATGCACCACCTCAGAGAATACCATGCCCTCTCGCCTGAAACCGGCGGTGTCGAGATTGGCAATATTATTGGCAATCAGCTCCATCTCTCGCCGCAGGCCGATCTGGCGATTGAGGGTGAGATAGGCGAGAGCGTTATCCATCGTCGAGTAACTCCCGGATCGCTTGGGCTTCGCTGCGCAACCCCTCTAAGTAGGAGCGCACGTCTTCGGCACTGGCGTCTTCTGGCAAGGCGGGTGCGCCAGCTAGGGCTGGTGCGGATGCGGCCGTGTTATCGGCCTCGTCAGGAGCGGGCGCCTTCATCCCGGCCCGAGTGCGCGCTGCAGCAAGGCGGGCGGCGATGTCGAGCGTTGGCGTCTCGGTGTAGCGTTCCGATAGAGCGGCTGCAGCCTCGGCCCAGTCACCGGCTGCCCAAGCAAGACGGGCACGTTTGTCTGCAGCGCTCTCGGGATCCAGCGCTGCCAGCGCCGCACTGGCCTTGCCCTCTGCTTCGAGGGCGCGGGCCTGAAGCGCTGCGCGCGCCTCTGGTTCGGGCAAGAGCGCTGCCAACCGCCGCGCGTCGGAGGGCTGCCCTGCCTCGACATAGGCATCCGCCAAGGCCCGCGCGAGCAGCGGCTCGATGGGATCGGTTGGAGCGAGCGTTGCCTCGGCACGCTCGGGCAGGCCGATGTCCGCATAAGATAAGGCCAGCGCCTGGCGAAACCCCGCCTGCCCCATGGCAGAGGCATAGCGCTCGGGCGTGCGCTCATAGGCCAGAGCCAGCGGTTCGCTGGTATCGTCGTCCAGACCAGAGAGCAATCGCACCGCTTTGCCATAGCCTGCCTCCCCGATCAGGCCGACTGCATGACCATGGGCGAGAAGGTCCAATCCGACGTCACGCCCAAGCGCCTGTGCGCTCAACCGCACCTCAGCAAGGAAGGCTCTCTCGCCCAAGGACGTTCCATGGTGCGCGCTGGCCAGAGCGGCCAAATCGGTGCGTAGCTGATGGGTCTCGCCAGCATCGGCCAACGCACCATCGAGCACCATCTCAGCCAGCATCAGAAGACCTTCGGCCTTGAGATCTTCCGTTGGTGGATAAGCCCAAAGCGCGCGCAGCTTGGCAAGCGCGGTGGTAGTGTCGCCGTCCTGGCGGGCCAAACGCGCGTCGAGCAGCAATTTGGCAGCGCTCGGCGGAGCGCCAGCCAGACTGGCGCGATCGGCCCGGGCTTGAAAGCGCGCCGCCGCCGGCCAATCGCCAAGCGCGGCAGCGGCCAGACCCAAACCCTCAGCCAGCGGACGTGCCAGGGCAACCGGCGCGACTTGGAGTGCACGCCCAGCAGCCGCCTCACTGAGCAATGCCAAAGCGGGCTTGTCCTCAGCCAATTGTCCGAGCGCGCGCCAGAGCGCTTGCACACCCTGGCAGGCCGGCGCCGACAGCGCATGGCCCGGTGGCGCAGCGCGGCCATCCAAGGCCATGGCCATGGCCGCCAGCACGGGGGCTTCCGGGTGCTCCGGCGCAAAGTCAGCCAGGACAGTGAGCGCTTCAGGCACCAGCGCGTAGGCGATGTAGAGGCGCGCCAGTGCGAGGGCCGTCTCGGTTTGGGAGTAGTCGAACTCACCAATCAGACGACTCCGCAGATCGGCAATGGCCTCCGCAGGGTCAAGACCAGCGACCTCGGGCAAGGTAAAGGCTTCAGGCGCATAGCAGCGCGGGGCCTGCTCAGGCAGAGCAAGCGTGACGGAGGTCACAGCCGCAGGCAAGGGTTTGGCATCCTCACTGGCACGCGTCGGCGATGCGACCAGTTCGTCCGCTGCAAGCTCTTCCACCGCGGGCTCTGCTGCTTGGGGCGCGTCAGCCTGCATTGCTTCATTGGTTTCCCGCGAAACTGGATCGGGCGACACCTCGGGATCTTCGTCGGCATCTTGCAGGCGCACGAGCCCCAGTTCGGCAGCGCGTTCGAGTTGGCGGATCAGCCTCTCGCGCACGGGGGCAAGATCGGGCGACACCTCAGAAGAGCCGTCTGTGTTAGTCACTTCCGGTGTGGGCACAACACCCTGGGCATCGCCATTACTCGGCACCGGCTTGGCCATAGGCCATGGTGCGCGCCGCGGAGCACCGGCGATGAGCACGACTGGCGCTCTCCCTTGCGTGCGTACCGCGTTTAACGCCAGGCGCGGGCCGTGCATCTGGTATTCGGCGCCATTGGCAAAACCCTGCAAGAGCGGTAGAGCCGCCTGCGCGCCACTCGCACTGGCCAAATTGGCGAGAAGCAAGGCCATCCCAAAGCGCGCTCTCGCCCAGCCAATCCTACGACCTGCTGTCCAACGCCGCTTCATGCCGCCTCCGGTGCCGCCTTCAGCGCCGTATCGAGTTCGTCAAAGCTAGGGCGATACGCCCCTGGCAGGTTCTGACGGGCCACCTCGACACAGATCTGCGGTGAATGGCGGTGCAGATTGGCGACCAGCGTATCCCGGATCAGCTCGTAGAATTTATGGTCTGCCTCAGCCAACGCTTTGACCTTGTTAGCAAACGGTCCAACAAAGCCGTAGGCTAGAAACACCCCTAGAAAGGTGCCGACCAACGCGCCACCGATCAGCTTGCCGAGCACCTCGGGCGGCTGATCGATGGACGACATGGTCTTGATCACCCCCAGCACTGCCGCAACAATACCAAGTGCGGGTAGACCGTCGGCCATGGTTTGCAAAGCATGCGCGGAATGCAAATTGTGATGCAGACGACCTTCGAGTTGTTTTTCTAGGACGTCTTCGAGCTGGTGGGGATCGTCGTAGTTCATCATGCCCATGCGAATGGTGTCGCAGATCATGTCGACGGCGCCCTTGTCGGCCAGAATACGCGGATAGGCTTGGAAGATCGGGCTCTCGGCGGGCTGTTCGACGTGGGCTTCGATGGCGACCGGGTCACGCCGCGCGATGCGGATCAGGCTGAACAAGAGGCAGAGCAGATCCTGGTAGTCATCGCGCTTCCAGCTCGCGCCCTTGAAGACGCGGCCCAGATCTTTGAGCGTGTGCTTGATGGTGGCGCCGTCATTGGCGATGGCGAAGGCGCCAACGGCCGCCCCGCCGATCATCATCATTTCAAAGGGTAGTGCTTTGAGAATAATGTCGAACTTGCCGCCGGCCAGGAGATACCCTCCGAACACCATGCCAAGGACGATGACGATGCCGATGATGCTCCCCATGGGGCTCGCCTCCTTCTGGCTGCTGCTGGGGATGGGTTAGCGCAGGGGGTGCTAAGGAAGGGTGAAGGCCACGCTCGAAACCAACGCCTCGACCGCCCAACCCTATTCACCGCGCCCCACATTACGGCTCGCCAGCAAGAGCGTGACGGCATAGGCGTTGTCGGCCTGCATGTTAGCCATGATCAGCGCCGCCGCCTCGGCCGGCATTTCAGCCAGAAAGCCGGCTGCGAAGGAGGGGGTCATGCGGTCGAAGATACCTGCGGCCTGTTTGGGCTTCATCTGGCGGTACATGGAGGCCAGGTGGCGCACGTCCTTGCCGGCGGCGTCATCGACGAGCACGGCGGTGCGCTCTAGCCTACTTTGGGCCTCGGTGAGGGCATCGAGGCGCTGGCGCAGCCGCTCCTCCAGCGCTTCCAAGGTCTGGGCGCGCTCGGTCAGGGTGCGGTCGCGGTCTTGCAGGCGGGCGCGTTCGGCTTTGAGATCGGCGATCAGGCGCTCGGGCCCGATGGCTTCGGGCGTAGCCGGGCTCTCGATGCGGCGCTCGGGCACGGGATTGCCAAAACCGTCCTGGGCAAAGGCTGGCAAAGCAGCGACCAGATCGCCCGCGCGCAGCAGAGCAGAAAGCGCAAATCCCGCCGCCAGGATCGAGAGCGCCCCGCTGGACGAGCGCGCCGATGCCCGCCCCTTTGTGCGTTTTGGGCCACTCACAACCGCATCCTTTCGACTTTCAGACGGCGATCAGCCTGGGGCGGGACCACCTTTTCGCCAACCGGCTGAGAGGCGTCTTGGTCTGGCGAGGGAATGATGCCGTCGGGCCAGTCGGGGATATCGTCATCGGTATCGTCAGGCTCAGTGACCACGTCGGGGGTGACGCTGGCGCCATTATCCGATGGGGAAACTGCTCCAGGGGCAGCCTGAGGCCGCGCCTCGGCTGTCGCGGCGCCCTTGGTGGCCACGCACGCCGTGGCAGTCTTTGGAACCGCCCCCGCCTGCCCGCCCGCCTCTCTGCCCATATCCTCAACCATAGTGGCCTCGACCGGTGCCGCCGCAGTTGCCGCCATCGGCTCAAGCACTGGCTGCGCTGCATCGAAACGATCGCGCGCCAATACCGCAGCGCGTTCCAAGGCGGCGATGGTTTCGCGCGCAGTGGCGACCTCCCGCGCCAGGTTTTCAGTCGCCGTACGCGCCGAGCCGCGTGCCTCGGTCACGCCCTTGCGGGTCTCGGTGAGCGCGGTGCGGGTTTCCTCCAGCACACGGTTGAGCGCCTGGATCTGTGCCCCTATGCCTGACTGCGAATCGGTCAAGTTGCGCAGCCGACGCGCCAGGATCAGACAGTAGAGCGCCGCGGTGAGTGCCGTGACGATCAGCAAACCGTTTGAGATCAGTTCCAAGCGCGGTCTCCCGTTGGATAAGGGGTAGCCAAGGCCCCGCGCGCCGCTCTGGCGCGCTTAATTGAGTACGAACTCCTGCACTAAAACGTCGCGCACCGCGCCCGGCGGGCTGACCAACTGGACGCGGCGCAGGATCTGGGCGCGCAAACGCCCCATTTCGCGCGGATTGGTCAGCTGGGTTTCGTCGACGGCACGCAGGAAGGTATTGAGCACATCGATCACGCGCGGTAGCCGCGCTTGCACCTCGGCTTGGGCGGCGGCATCCACCTCGATAGCCACGGTTAATTTGAGGCGGCGGATGGCCGTCGCCGGCCCGAGTGAAACGATCAGCGGATCGAGTGCGATGAAGGCCGGTGCCTGGCCGGGCCTATCCTTGGAGGCTACCGTGCGATCTGGAGCGAGGGGTTCGGGCCCCGCAGGCGCGGCGGCCGCTTCGGTAGGCTCTGGGGGCGCGCCAAAGGGCAGCACCACAATTCCGGCGTAGACCGCATAGAACGCGCCACCGCCCAATACCAGCGCCAACACCGCTGCCAACGGCAGCAGCTTAGACTTGGGTTTGGGCGCCTCGCCAGTGTCCTGGGTGGCAGTCATTCCTGGTTCTCAGTCATGCCTGTGTCTCGATCATCTCTGCGCTCATAAGTTGACATACTCCACATCCTCTAAACCGATTCTTAAGTCGTCCCGCGCAATGTCGCCGTGGACATCAAAGGCGGCTGGCCAGCACGCGGCCCCATCGCCAGACACCCAACCGCCAGATACGGCGCACGACACGGCACATGGCGGCCGCCCGGGCAAACCTGAGACCCTGAAGCGGCACCCAAAGGCCACGCGGGACCAGAAACGCGGGACCAGAATGGATCGGATACTCAATACTTGGCAGGCGCTGGACACGCGCCGCCGCTTCTTCCTCATCGTCGCCGGCGTGGTCACGCTGGTCGCGGTGCTCTCGCTGGCGCAGCTTGCCTCGCGCCCGGCTATGGCGTTGCTCTATTCAGGGCTCGACCCGGCCACCGCTGGCGAAGTCGTCGGCCAGCTCGATCAGATGGGTGTCGCCTCTGAAGTGCGCGGCGATGCGATCTATGTGGCGGAGGGTATGCGCGACCGGGTGCGCCTCTCGCTCGCCCAGCAAGGCCTGCCGCGCCAGGGTCAGGCGGGGTATGAGTTGCTCGATACCATGTCGGGCTTTTCGGCGACCTCCGATATGTTCGACGCCGCCTATTGGCGCGCCAAGGAGGGTGAACTGGCGCGCACCTTGCTCGCCTCCTCGGGCGTGCGGGCCGCGCGCGTGCACATCGCTGTGCCAAGCCGTAGGCCGTTTGCCCGCGAGGCCGCGCCCACCACCGCCTCGATCACCGTGACCATGGCCGGCGGCGCCCTCACCCAGCCGCAGGCGCGTGCGATGCGCTATCTGGTAGCGCTGGCCGTACCCAATCTTGATCCCGAACAAGTCGCCGTGATCGATTCGCGCGCTGGCATGGTGTTGGCACCGGGCCAGGAAAACACCGCTCAGGAAGCCTCTGCTGCGGCTGCCGAACGTGAGGCACGCCTCAAAGCCGAGGTTGAACAACTGCTTGCCGCACGCGTCGGGCGTGATCGGGCGCGCGTCATCGTCAGCGTCGAAACCGACCGCGAGGCCGAAACCGTGATCGAGAACGTGATCGAGCCGGACACGCGCGTCACCATCTCCGCCGATACCGAAGAGATCAACGACACCGCCTCGGGCCAGGGCGCCAACGTCACCGTCGCCTCCAACCTGCCCGATGGCGATGCGGGGGCCGATGCCAGTTCGGAAAGTGCGCGCTCGGAGACGCGCGAGCGCATCAACTACGACTATTCGCAAACCCGGCGCGAGCGCGTACGTGCTCCAGGGGCGATCCGGCGCATCTCCGTCGCCGTGCTGGTCGACGGCATCGTCGCCGAAAATGCCGAGGGCGTGGCCGAGTGGCAGCCGCGTTCGGCCGAGGAACTGCAAACGCTGCGTGAATTGGTCCAGGCGGCTGTGGGCTTTGACGCCCAGCGCGGCGATGTGGTGACGGTCGAGAGCATGGCCTTTCAACCCGATGCCACGCCAGGTGCCTTGGTCGAGACCAGCCCGGTGATGCGTTTTCTCGAACGCAACGCGCTGACGCTGATCCAGATTGCCGTGCTGGCGGTGGTTGCGCTGATCCTGGCGCTGACGGTGGTGCGCCCGATCCTGACCGCACCTCCTGCCGCGCCCGAACTACTCACCATTCCAAGCATGGGCGAGACCATCGAGCTGGGCGGTCCTGGCATGGCGGGCGCGCTGCCTGTGCCTGAGAGTGCCGGCGAGGATGCCCTGCCGGGCGATGACGATCCAGAAACCCTGCGTCTGGCGGTGGCCGAAAAGCAGGAGCAATCGCTCAGCATGCTCAAGGACTGGCTCAATAGCCGTGAGGAAGCCGCATGAGCGCGCGCCGCCCACTGTTGGAGCGCTACGCGCCGGGGGGCGAGCCCGGGCAGTACGCCATCGCCGCTGCGCCGCCACCGCCCAAGCCCGCGCCACCGCCCGAACCCAACCCTGAGGCGCTTGCCGTTGAGGCCGCGGCTGCTGCGCGCGAAGCCCAGGCAGCCCAGGCCGCAGCATTGCTCGCGCGTATCGAGGCCGAGGCGCAGAGCGCTTGCAGGGCGGCGGCCCAGGCCACTGCAGAGCGGCTCACCAAAGCGGCAACGCTGGCCCTGCCCCATCTGACAACCGCTGGTTTTGCGGCCGAAATTGCTGCGCTCTGGCAAGACCTGGCCACCAGCCAAGGCCAAATCCAGATCACCCTCGCCCCCGATGATGCCGAGATCATGGCCGCACTGCTTACCGGCCAAACAGACCCCCTACCCATCACCGCCGATCCCGCACTCTCACCCGGGCAAGCGCGACTGACCTGGGCCGACGGCGGCGCCGACCTAGACCGCGAGCGCCTGATCGCCGACAGCCTCGCCGCACTCGCCCCCCACTTGCCCACAAGCCAGGAGCCCACACCATGAGCGACGTGACCGATCCCGAGCAACGCGCCCCCGACCAACCAGGCGGCGAACCGCCAATCCTCGAACAACGCGACACCTCGGCTGAGGGCCAATACCGGCGCGCCATCTTTTCGGTGCCTGTGGACGTGGTGGTCTCTGTCGGTCAGGCACAACCGGTGATCGGCGAATTGCTCGCCATGCGCCGCGACATGGTATTACCGCTCAGCTCGCGCGTTGATGACCCCGTACAAATCATGATCGGTGATCGCGTGATCGCCCGCGGCGAACTCGAAGAACTCGGCGAGGACGGCGGCAAGCTCGGTGTGCGCCTGACCGAGATCGTCGACGTCACCGATCTGTTCTGAGCGGAGCGGTGGGGGTGCGCGCTCTTGTCTGGCTCACCGTGGCGCTGACGCTCGCCGTCCTGCCCGCAAGTGCGCAGGAGATCAGCCTCGATCTCAGCGGCGAAAGCCTGTCGGGGCGGATCGTGCAGATGTTCCTGATCGTCACCTTGCTCAGCCTCGCGCCGGGGATCGCGATCATGGTGACGTGTTTTCCCTTCATGGTCGTGGTGTTTTCGATCCTGCGCCAGGGGCTTGGGCTGCAACAGGCCCCGCCCAATATGCTGCTGGTCAGCCTTGCTCTGTTCATGACGCTTTTCGTGATGGAACCGGTGTTCTCCGAGGCTTGGGCGCGCGGCCTCTCGCCGCTCCTCGACGGCGACATTCTACCTGCCCAAGCCTGGGAGCGGGGCATGGCCCCCTTTCGTGCTTTCATGGAAAGCCGCGTGCGCCCCGAGGCCGTTGCCGAACTGGCCGCAGCCGCGCCTGGGCGTGAGGTGGCGCTCGACGGCCCGGCCCCGCTCGATGTGCTGGTCCCGGCGTTTATGCTGTCCGAACTGGAGCGGGCCTTTGAGATCGGCTTTGCCCTCTTCTTGCCGTTTCTGATCATCGATCTGGTGGTGGCGTCGGTGCTCATGTCCATGGGCATGATGATGGTGCCGCCGGTGGTGGTCTCGCTGCCGCTCAAGCTGGCGTTCTTTGTCGTCGCCGACGGCTGGTCGCTGGTCGCGGGCGCTTTGATCCGGGGGTATGCTACATGAGCCGCACCACCCAAGGCCAAACGCCCCAGGCCCAGCCCCCTGCACCGCAGCCGGGGCCGCCAGCCTATCCGGCCCTGACACGCCAGCAAAAGGCCGCCATCATCCTGGGCGCGCTCGGCCCTGAAGCCGCAGGGCCCCTCCTGGAAAAGCTGGATGAAGCCTCGCTGCGTGGTTTTGCCGAGGGCATGGCCAAGCTCAAACGCGTCGAGCCCGAAACCGTCCAAGCCACCATCCGCGAGTTTCTGGCCGAACTCGATAGCGCGGGCACGCGGCTGCAAGGTGGGCTCAGCGTAGCCCGCTCCATGCTGCAAGACCACGTCAAGGAAAACACCCTGGTGCGCATCCTGGACGATGTCGATGTGCCCTCGGTGCACAACGTTTGGAACAAACTCGGTCGCGTCAATGAAGACGCCCTGGCCGAGTTTCTCAAGCGCGAACACCCCCAGACCGCCGCTGTGGTGCTGTCCAAGCTGTCTTCTGACATCGCGGCGCGCATCCTGAGCCGCTTCGACCCCGATCGTGCACGCGATGTGGTGATCGGCATTACCAAGACCCAATCGCTCGATCCCAAGGTGATCGAGGCCATCGGTGCTTCGGTTAGTCGTGATTTCCTCGCCGGTCAAAACGCCGATGGCCCCAAGCGCAACCCAGCCGAGCGCATCGGGGCGATCATGAACTTCACCGCCACCGATATCCGCAACCACGTCCTCGACCGCATCGGTGAGAGCCAGCCTGATTTTGCCGAAGAGATCAAACGCAAGATGTTCACCTTCGAGGACATTCCCACACGCATCGAAACCCGCGATGTGGCCGTGGTGGTGCGCGCGGTCGAGCAGGACGTGTTGCTCAAAGCCATTGCCGGTGCGCAGGACACCGCCCCCGAGACCGCCGAATTTCTGCTGGCCAACATCTCCTCGCGCATGGCTGAGCAGTTGCGCGCAGCCCTGGCCGATCTCGGCAATGTCCGGCGCAAGGAGGCTGAAGCGGCG
>JBCDHK010000012.1:0-24815 GCA_038750185.1 Pseudomonadota bacterium | reverse complement strand
TTTCCTCAGGCGCGGTATCGCTCATCTTGCCCTCGGTCTCGCCCCTGCCCATGGCATCGAAACGCGCGCCCTCGGGCTCGACATGGGCGAGATCGTCGCGATCGAGATAGGAGATCGCCAGTTCGCGGAAGATGTAGTCCAAGATCGAAGTGGCCGATTTGATACTGTCGTTGCCTTGCACCGGGCCTGCTGGCTCGAAGCGGGTGAAGGTGAAGGCGTCGATGAACTCTTCGAGCGGCACGCCGTATTGCAGCCCGACCGAGACTGCGATGGCGAAGTTGTTCATCATCGCCCGGATCGCCGCGCCCTCCTTGTGCATATCGATGAAGATCTCACCGAGGCGCCCGTCCTCGGTCTCGCCGGTGCGCAGGTACACCTTGTGGCCACCGACGATGGCCTTCTGGGTATAGCCGCGGCGGCGATAGGGCAGCTTTTGGCGGGTGCCGCGGGCGGCGCCGTCGTGCACGACGATCTTCTCGACCACTTTGACCGCGGCCTGCTCGGCTACGAGACGCGCGCGCTCGGGGGCGTTGGCCTCGATCAGCTCGTCCTCGTCTTCGATCAATTGCGCCGCCAAGGGCTGGCTCAGCTTGGAGCCGTCGCGGTAGAGTGCATTGGCTTTGACGCCAAGGCGCCACGAGCGGAGGTAGGCCTCCTGGCAGGCCTCGATGGTGGCGTCGTTGGGCATGTTGATCGTCTTGGAGATCGCCCCCGAGATGAAAGGCTGCGCCGCCGCCATCATGTCGATATGCGCCTCGACCGAGAGGAAGCGCCGCCCCGTGCGCCCGCACGGATTGGCGCAGTCGAAGACGCTAAGGTGCTCATCGAGCAGCCCCGGCGCGCCCTCCAAGGTCATGGTGCCGCAGACGTGGGTGTTGGCGGCCTCGATCTCGGGCGCAGTGAAGCCGAGGGCACGCAGAAGGTCGAAGGAAGGATCGGCCAGCCGGTCACGCTCGATGCCGAGCACTTCGGTGCAAAACGCCTCGCCCAGCGTCCAGACGTTGAACACGAAGCGGATATCGAAGGCCGAGGGCAGCGCCTCCTCGATACGCTCGATCTCGTCGGGGCCGAAGCCGCGCTCGATCAGGCGCTCGTGGTTGACGCCAGGCGCAGTGGAGAGCGTGCCGTGGCCCACGGCGTGGGCGACGATGGCCTCGACGGTGGCGCTGTCGTAGCCGAGGCTCTCCAGCGCACGCGGCACCGCGCGGTTGATGATCTTGAAGTAGCCGCCGCCGGCCAGTTTCTTGAACTTCACCAGTGCGAAATCGGGCTCGATGCCGGTGGTGTCGCAGTCCATCACCAGCCCGATGGTGCCGGTGGGGGCGATCACGCTGGCCTGGGCATTGCGGAAGCCATGCTTGCGGCCCAGGATCAGGGCGCGGTCCCAGAGCGCCTGGGCGCGCTCGATCAGGCGCGGCTCGGGGCAGTGGTCGGCGTCGAGCATCACCGGCGCCTTGCGCAAGTCCTCGAAATCGTCCTCGCCAAAGGCCGCGCGGCGGTGGTTGCGGATGACGCGCAGCATGGCATCGGCGTTCTCGGGATAGCCTGGGAAGGGGCCTAGCTCGCCCGCCATTTCGGCCGACGCGGCATAGGCGCCCCCGGTCAGGATCGCCGAGAGCGCGGCGCAGAGGGCCCGCCCCTCGGGGCTGTCGTAGGAGAGGCCGAGCGTCATCAACAGCCCGCCGATGTTGGCAAAGCCGAGGCCGAGCGTGCGGTAATCATAGGAACGCTGGGCGATCTCGGCGCTCGGAAACTGCGCCATGGCGACCGAGACTTCCAGCGTCAGCGTCCAAAGACGCACGGCGTGCTCGTAGTCCTCGACCGCAAAGCCCTCCTCACCCAGGAAGGCCAGCAGGTTGAGCGAGGCCAGATTGCAGGCCGTGTCGTCGAGGAACATGTACTCCGAGCACGGGTTGGAGGCGCGGATCTCGCCCGAGTTGGGGCAGGTGTGCCAGTCGTTGATGGTGTCGTGAAACTGGATGCCGGGATCGGCGCAGGCCCAGGCAGCGTGGCCCACTTTGTCCCAAAGCGCGCGGGCCTTGAGGGTGCGTGCGGTGGTGCCGTCGGTGCGCCGGGTCAGCGCCCAGTCGGCGTCTTCGGCGACGGCATCGAGGAAGGCATCGGTGACGCGCACCGAGTTGTTGGAGTTTTGCCCCGAGACCGAGAGGTAGGCTTCGCTGTCCCAATCGGTATCGAAGACCGGAAACGACACGCTGTCGTAGCCCTGCGCGGCGTATTGCAGGACACGCTTGACGTAGGCCTCGGGGATGGCGGCGCGGCGGGCCTCTTTGATCGCCCCCTTCAACGCGGCGTTGGCCTTGGGATCGGTGGCGTCCTCAGCGCGTCCGTCCCAAGCGCGCACGGCGGCCATGACGGCGCTCAGGCAACGCTCGTGCAGCTTGGAGCCTGCGACCAATGCGGCGACCTTTTGCTCCTCGACCACCTTCCAGTCGATAAAGGCCTCTATGTCGGGGTGATCCATCTCGCAGATCACCATCTTGGCCGCGCGCCGCGTGGTGCCGCCCGATTTGATCGCCCCCGCCGCGCGGTCGCCGATCTTGAGAAACGACATCAGCCCCGAAGAGCGCCCACCGCCCGCCAGCGACTCGTTCTCGCCGCGCACACTGGAGAAGTTGGTGCCTGTCCCTGAGCCGTATTTGAACAGCCGCGCCTCGCGGGTCCAGAGGTCCATAATGCCGCCTTCGTTGACCAGATCGTCGGCAACGCCCTGGATAAAGCAGGCATGGGGCTGGGGATGCTCATAGGCCGAGGTGGCGCGGGTCAGCACGCCGGTCTCGGGGTCGACATAGTGGTGGCCCTGGGACGGCCCGTCGATGCCATAGGCCCAGTG
Source organism: Pseudomonadota bacterium (assembly GCA_038750185.1). Taxonomy (GTDB): domain Bacteria; phylum Pseudomonadota; class Alphaproteobacteria; order Rhodobacterales; family Rhodobacteraceae; genus Thermohalobaculum. The sequence goes on along the minus strand of JBCDHK010000012.1, from coordinate 21,964 downwards.
CAGCCCGGTATTAAACCACTGCGGGCTGTTGGGGGCTGCCATCTGGCGCGCCAGCATGACGCGCATCTCGTCGAAATAGGCGCGCGCATCGGCCTCGACCGAGAAGTAGCCACCCTTCCAGCCCCAATAGGTCCAGGCACCGGCAAGACGATCGAACACCTGGGTGGCGCGGGTCTCGCCCACAAAGCGCGCGTCCTCGGGCAGCTCGGCCAGCGCCTCTTCGTCGGGCACCGAGCGCCAGAGCCACTCGGGCACGCCGTCTTCGGGAACACGCTTCAGCCGCGCCGCAACCCCTGCTTTGCGGAAGTATTTTTGGGCCAACACATCGGCTGCGACCTGCGACCACGCCTCGGGCACCTCGACAGCGTCGAGACGAAACACCAGCGATCCGTCGGGATTGCGGATCTCCGACGCGGTGGTGCGAAAGGCGATGGCCTCGTAAGCGGACTGATCGGCTGCGGTGAAGCGGCGGGCGATCTGCATCGGTGTCGGTCCCTCGTTTGTGGCGCCTCGGGCGCCATCGCGACCTCAGGGAGTGGGGCAAAACCACTCCTTCCGGACGGGTGGGTCCAGTCGAGGCCAGATTTCGATTGCTGGAGAGGCTATGCCGTTCAGCTTCTATATCCCGTTTGGGACACCAAATCTGGTGGCTAGCGCCTCACAAGCCACAAGGGTACGCCACCACGCGGGAAAAGCAACCGCGGGGTGCGAAAAAGATTCTAGATTTTGGTGTTGACGTTGAGTCGCCTACTATAGCTATGGGGCGAACGAGGAACGACACCTTTCGCAGTGGTTAATACCCACAGCGACAAACGTTACCAGATCGCGACGTAGCTCTTCGGCAGGAGCGCCACGCGCTCGATCCAGATCTCGCTGCTGGGAAACAGCGCCTGCATCTCGGCGTGCGAGAGCAGGTTGATCCGGTCGACATGGTTGCGCCGCTCGGCAGGGCTCTGGCGCCCGTAATGGGGCGAGAGCCGCAACAGACTGCGCCGTGCCGGCTGGGCGAACCAGTGCAAAAACGGCAAGCGGAAGTGGGGTTCGACCGGGAACTCCCAGGCCGGGGTCTGCACCCAGCCCTCGACACCAGCGCGGCGCACCTCCGCGGCCATGGCCGCCATATCGGGCCAGAGCCCGACGTGCTCGATCACCGAGTTGGAGTGGACCAGATCGTAGGCGCCATCGCCCACGCCATCGAGCGCGCGCGCATCGCCGATCTCGGTGCGGAAGGGACCGGCCGAAGCCTCGCGGCTCAACTCGCCCGCCTCCAGGTTTTGCAGCACGATCTCACCGATGCCGTCGAGCCCGACGTTCTCCCAGTAGTCAGGGCGTCCGCCCACATCGAGAATGCGCACCGGGCGTCCGAGGCGCTGAGACAAAGCGGTAATCTTCGCGGCCAGCTTACGCCCGCGTGCGGCGCGGAAGCGGTTGACGGTGATGTCCTTCATGGATGCGGCCCCACGCGTGCAGGCCGCCTCTAGAGACGACCGTGGCAGTGTTTGTACTTCTTGCCCGAGCCACAAGGACACGGCGTATTGCGCCCGACCCGGCCCGAAGCGCTGGGATCGTCGGGATTGAGCGTGACCGGTGCTGCGACATCGAGCACCGCCGCCCCAGCGCCAGCGCCCGCCGCCGCCAGACCAGCCGCCGCGCGCGCTGCAGCGGCTTCCTGCTCGGCCTGCATGCGCGCTTGTAGCTCTTCGAGTTGGCGGCGGCGCTCTTCCTGTTCTTCGGGGGTGAGGGGGCGCAGCCGGCCTAGCTCGCGCGTGACCTCGCGGCGGAGCGTGGTGAGCAGCGCCTCGAATAGCTCGAACGCCTCGCGCTTGTATTCGTTGAGCGGGTCCTTCTGGGCATAGCCGCGAAAGCCGATCACGGCGCGCAGGTGATCGAGCATGACCAGATGGTCGCGCCACTGGCGATCAAGGATCTGGAGCAAAAGGCCCTTCTCCACCTGACGCATGGTCTCGGCGCCGACCTTCTCCTCCTTCTCGGCCATGGCCTTGTCGGAGGCCTCGAACAAGCGCTCGCGCACGGTCTCGTCGTCGGTGCCCTCCTCAGCCGCCCACTCGGCGACGGGAAAGCGCACGCCCAAGACCTCCTCGATCTCGGTCTCAAGCGTCTCGGTCTCCCACTGATCGGCATAGGCCTGGGGCGGCATGTGCAGCGTGACCAGATCGTCGATCACGGTGTGGCGCATGTCGGTGACGGTCTCGGAGAGGTCCTCGGCCTCCATGATCTCCTTGCGCTGACCAAAGATGGCCTTGCGCTGGTCGTTCATCACGTCGTCGAACTTGAGCAGGTTTTTGCGGATGTCGAAGTTGCGCGCCTCGACTTTGCCTTGGGCTTTGGCGATGGCCTTGTTGACCCAGGGGTGGACGATGGCCTCACCCTCTTCGAGCCCGAGGCGCTGCAGCATGCCGTCGATGCGCTCTGAGCCGAAGATGCGCATCAGATCGTCATCGAGCGAGAGATAGAACGTCGAGCGCCCAGGATCGCCCTGGCGGCCTGAGCGCCCGCGGAGCTGATTGTCGATGCGCCGTGATTCGTGGCGCTCGGTGCCGATCACCCAGAGCCCGCCCGCGCCCAGCGCCCGCTGTTTGGCATCGGCGTGGGAGGCTTGGATGCGCGTGCGCACCTCGGACGGATCGGCGTCCGGGTCGGCGGCGATCTCGGCCTGGACGCGCATCTCGACGTTGCCGCCGAGCTGGATGTCGGTGCCGCGCCCGGCCATGTTGGTGGCGATGGTGACGGCGCCGGGCACGCCCGCATCGGCGATGATTTGGGCTTCTTGCTCGTGGTAGCGGGCGTTGAGCACCTGGTGGGCGATCTGGTGGCTCTTCAACTCGGCCGAGAGCAGTTCGGATTTTTCGATCGAGGTGGTGCCGACCAGGATCGGCTGGCCGCGCGACTGGCCGTCGCGGATCGCCTCGACGATGGCCTGATATTTCTCGCGCCCCGTGCGGTAGACCAGATCGTCATCGTCGGCACGCGCCACGGGGACGTTGGTCGGCACTTCGATCACGTCGAGGCCGTAGATCGACATGAACTCCTCGGCCTCGGTCAGCGCGGTGCCGGTCATGCCAGCAAGCTTGCCGTAGAGGCGGAAGTAATTCTGGAAAGTGACCGAGGCGAGGGTCACGTTCTCGGGCTGGACGCGCGCGCCCTCCTTGGCCTCGATGGCCTGGTGGAGCCCCTCGGAAAGCCGCCGCCCCTCCATCATGCGCCCAGTGAACTCGTCGATCAGCACCACGCGGCCCTGGCGCACGATATAGTCGCGGTCGCGCTGGAACAGCTTGTGCGCCCTCAGCGCCTGATTGACGTGGTGGACGACGCTGACCGAGCCCGGATCGTAGAGCGACTGGCCCTCGGGCAGCAGCGCATGCTCCTGAAGCAGTTGCTCGACGCGCTCGTTGCCGTCTTCGGTCAGGGTGGCCGAGCGCATCTTTTCGTCGACCTCGAAATCCTCGTCGCTGAGCAGCGGGATGATCTTGTCGATCTCCAGGTATTTCTCGGTGCGGTCCTCAGCAGGACCGGAAATAATCAGCGGCGTGCGCGCCTCATCGACCAGAATACTGTCGACCTCGTCGACGATGGCAAAAGCGTGTCCGCGCTGGACCAGATCGTCGAGCTGATACTTGCCGTTGTCGCGCAGATAATCGAAGCCGTATTCGTTGTTGGTGCCATAGGTGATATCGCAAGCATAGGCCGCGCGGCGCCCGTCGTCATCGACGCCAGGCACCACCACGCCGACCGACATGCCGAGGAAGTTGTAGAGCTTGCCCATCCACTCGGCGTCGCGCTTGGCGAGGTAGTCGTTGACCGTGACCACATGCACGCCGTCGCCCGACAGCGCATTGAGATAGACCGGCAGCGTGGCGACCAGCGTCTTGCCCTCGCCCGTCTTCATCTCGGCGATGTTGCCCTGATGCAGCACCAAGCCGCCCACGATCTGCACATCGAACGGGCGCAAGCCCAAGACGCGCTTGGCCGCCTCGCGCACGGTGGCAAAGGCCTCTGGCAACAGCGCCTCCAGCTCCTCGCCGTTTTCCAAGCGGGTGCGAAATTCGCCGGTCTTGGCCTGGAGCGCCTCGTCGGAGAGCGCCTGCATCTCGGGCTCCAGCGCATTGACCGCCTCGACGGTCGTTTGGGCGGCCTTGATCTTGCGGTCGTTGGCACTGCCGAACAGCCTGCGGCTGAGGGTGCTCAGTCCGAGCATGTCACGTCTCTCTTTCGCGGCTGACAGAGCCCGTGCCCCGCCCGCTCTGACCTCTGGTCGGGACCGCGCGCTTGGGCGCCGTTCCGAAACGATCCCAAAGCGACGGCACCGGCGGCGGGCGACGGCGGTGTTGCGGGCCTGCCGCTCCCAGCGTAGATGGAGCGCAAGCGTAGCCGGCCCCGCACACTGACGTACTTATGGAGGGGGCTGGGGGCTGTCAACGCCGCCGATGGCCTTGAGATCACTGCGCGGGCGCCCTTTCAGGGTGTGCCAGCGCCAGGAAACCACCCGCCGCAGTCCGCGGCAAAACCGCGTCGCCCCGAGGCGGCGACACCAGATGGAGACGTCCTTGACCGCGACCCGCTTTACGGCCCTGACGGCCCTTGCCCTGCTTCTTGCCGCCCAGGCACCCGCCCAGGAGACCGAGACCAACCAAGAGAGCGCCGCCGAGGCGACCGAGGCCGCGGAGGCCGCCCCTCCGACCTTCGCCATGGACGAGTTGAGCGCCGACACCGTGATCGCCACCGTGGGCGAGTATGAACTGACCCTTGGCGAACTGATCGCCGTGCGCCAATCGCTGCCCGCGCAGTACCAGTCGCTGCCGCCGGCGGTCTTGAGCGAGGGGCTGCTCAGCCAGTTGATCGACCAGACCATCCTCTATCGCCGCGCCGTCGAGGCGGGGCTGGACGCGCGCACCGATCTGCGCTTGCAACTCATCAACCAGCGCAACTCCGCCCTGGCCGAGGCCTTCATGCGCGCCGAGATGCAAGCCAGCATCACCGACGAGGCGGTCCAGGCCATCTATGACGAGCGCTACGCCAATGCCGAGCCCGAGGTCGAGGTGCGTGCGGCCCACATCCTGGTCGAAACCGAGGAGAAGGCCGCCGATCTCAAGGCCCAGATCGACGAGGGCGCCGATTTCGCCGAGCTGGCCGCCGAGCACGGCACCGATGGCACCCGCACCCGCGGCGGCGATCTGGGCTATTTCTCTCAGGCCGACATGGTGCCCGAGTTTGCCGAGGCCGCCTTTGCCATGGAGGTCGGCACGGTCTCCGCGCCGGTGCAGACGCCCTTTGGCTGGCATCTGATCAAGCTCGACGACCGCCGCGACAAGCCGGTGCCGGGCCTCGAAGAAGTCCGCCAGCAGATCGTTGAAGGATTGGCGCAGGAAGCCCAGGGCGCGATCCTGGAGGCCTCGCGCGAGGCGGTCGAGGTCTCGCGCCCCGAAAAGGTGCTGCCGCCCGAGGCGATCCTGGCCGACGATCTGATCGCGCCTGCCGAGTGAGCGCCATGAGCGAGACCCACGCGGGGGCCGATCCGGCCCTCGCTGCCGAGCTGGCCGAGAAACGCCGCGCCCGTGCGGCCCTCGATGCCGAGATCGTAGCCCTTGAGGCCCGCTTGGCGCCGGGGGGTCCGGTCTCGCCGCTGGCGCCTGCGGCGTTTCCGGCGCTGGCCCCGGTCGCTGGGGTGCGTCTGGCCACTGGCTGTTCAGGGATCAAATACCGCGGGCGCGACGACGTGCTGCTCGCCGTGCTCGATGTAGGCACGGCGCTGGCGGGCGTCCTGACGCGCTCGGCCACGCGCTCGGCGCCCGTGCTCTGGTGTGAGGCGCGCCTGGCGGCACTGGCCACAGCGCCCCCTGCCCCGCGCGCCATCCTGGTCAATGCCGGCAACGCCAACGCCTTCACCGGCGCCGCGGGTATCGAGGCGGTCGAGCACCTCACCCAAGCCGCAGGCGCTGCGGCAGATCTCGATCCGGGCTCGGTGCTGGTCGCCTCGACCGGCGTGATCGGCGAGCCGCTGCCCGCGCCCCGCATCGCCGCCATCCTCGATGATCTGAGCGCTCGCCTCGATCCAGGCGCCCTGGAGTCTGCCGCGCGCGCCATCCTGACCACCGACACCTACCCCAAGGGGGCCAGCCGCCAGATCGAGATCGACGGCAAAACGGTGACGCTAAGCGGCATCGCCAAGGGCTCAGGCATGATCGCGCCCGATATGGCGACCATGCTGGCCTTTGTCTTCACCGATGCCGCCGTGGCAGAGCCGCTCTTGCAGAGCATGCTCACTGAGGCCACCGAAGCCAGCTTCAACGCGATCACCGTCGACGGCGACACCTCGACCTCCGACACACTGTTGCTCGCGGCCACGGGCCAGGCGGGCCATACGCTGATCGAAAGCATGGCCGATCCGCGCGCGAAAGCCTTCAAAGCGGCGCTCCAGGACCTCTGCCACGATCTGGCGCTGCAAGTGGTGCGTGACGGTGAGGGCGCGACCAAACTGGCCGAAATCACCGTCACCGGCGCCGAGAGCGACCCCGCCGCACGCCGCATCGCACTCACCATCGCCAACTCGCCGCTGGTCAAGACAGCGCTGGCTGGCGAAGATCCCAACTGGGGGCGCATCGTCATGGCGGTGGGGCGTGCGGGCGAGCGTGCCGAGCGCGACCGTCTTGCCATCCGCTTTGGCGATATTCTGGTGGCCGAGGGGGGCCGCGTCGCACCCTCCTACCGCGAGGAAGACGGGGCGACCTACATGAAGCGCCAGGAGATCGCCATCACGGTGGATGTGGGGGTGGGCTCTGGGAGAGCGCGGGTCTGGACGTGCGATCTGACCAAACGCTATGTCGAGATCAATGCCGACTACCGCTCCTGAACCCGGCAAGGGCGCGCGCCTTGTCCTCGTCGCCGCCGTTGCGCTGATCGACCCTGATGGGCGCGTGTTGCTCGCCCGCCGTCCGGCGCACAAGGCCATGGGCGGGCTCTGGGAATTCCCAGGCGGCAAGATCGAACCCGGCGAGACGCCAGAGGCCGCCCTGATCCGCGAACTGCATGAGGAGCTGGGGATCGGCACCTGGGAGAGCTGTCTGGCCCCGCTCAGCTTTGCCAGCCACGCCTATCCAGAGCAGGGCTTTCACCTGCTGATGCCGCTTTTTGCCTGCCGCAAGTGGCAGGGCATCCCGCAGCCCAACGAAGGCCAGGAGTTGGCCTGGGTGCGCCCGATGCGCCTTGGCGACTACCCCATGCCCCCCGCCGATAAACCGCTGATCGCCGTTCTGCGCGACTGGCTCTGAGGCACCCTACTCAGCGATAGGGAGAGACGGCCCGCCCGCGCGGAATACGCAACTCGTCCACATAGTCTTCGGCGGCATCTCCGGGCGAGAGCGTCAGACGAGAGACGCCCCAGGTCAGCACCAGCGACAGCGGCGCGCCGAGGACCCCGGCCAGGGACGGATCGAGCCCGAGCAGTGCCCCCTCGTCGCCGCTGGCTGCCAGCCCGTCCAAGCCCACCTGCGCCACCCAAGCCCAAAGCGCCACCGTCGCCACACCGCCCAGCATGCCCGCCAAAGCACCCGGCGCCGTGGTGCGCCGGTCCCAGATGCCGAGGACCAGCGGCGCAAACAGCGCCGAGGCCGCCAGCGAGACGCCATACAGCAGCGTCGCGCCCAGGTCTTCGGGCGGTGTGGCTTGTGCGGCCAATCCGGCAACGCCAAGCACCGCGATCTGGAACAGCCGCGTCAGGCGCACGCGCTCTTTGGGGGCCATGCCCGGTGCGAAGGTGTGAAAGCCGATGTCGTGGGAGAGCGTGTTGGCGAGATTGGCCGCTAAGCCGCCCGCGCTGGAGAGCGCTGCTGCCAACACCGCCGCCACGACCAGCGCGACCAAGGCCATGGGCAAGCCCGCCCCCAGCGCGCCGGCCAAAGAGGCGACCTCGGCCGAGGACACCGGATCGACCGGCGCCGACGCCCGTACCGCAACCAACACGAGCGCCACGCCAAGCAGCGCCCACACCGCAGAAAACCGCGCCGCCCGCACCGTGGGCGTCGCCAGCGCCCGATCGAGCAGGGCCGGCATGGCCGCTGTGCCAAGGGCGAGCGTGAAGGCCAGGGCCAGCGCCTCGACCGGATTGCCCTCGACGGGCAGGCTTTCGGCGGGCAGGCTTTCGGCGGGCAGGCTTTGGGGCGTGGGCAAGGCGGAGACGGGCGCCGCCCACCAAGGGGCCAGCGCCGGGGCCGCGACCGCGACCAGGATCAACACCGCCAATCCGGTCTGCGCCGGGGTGAGCGATCCGAGCCCGCCAGGGACCACCAGCGCCAACACCGCCAGCACCGCCCCCCAAACGCCAAGAGTGTAGCCGGGCAGCCCCACAATCGAGGCCGCCGCCAGCGCACGCTCGATCAGAATGCCGACAATCTGTAGCTGCACGCTCAACAGCGGCAGCGCAACAGCCGCCACCACGACCACCGTCAGAGGGCGGATCAGCCCACCACCGTAGCGCCGGGCGAGAAAGCTCGGCACGGTAGCAGCACAGGCTTTGTTGAGATAGGGCGCAAGCAGCACCGCCAGCAGCAAAAAGCCTGCCGTCCAAGCCGCCGAATAGAGGGCAAGTGGCGCACCATCAAAGCGCGCTGCCGCTGCCAGGAGCACGCCACCAGAGACCCACTGCGCTATCAGGGCGAGGGCGTTCTCCAGCGGGCCGACCGCGCGCCCGGCCACCAGATGATCGCTGATGCGCGCCGAGCCAGCACAAAGCGCGGGCAGGACGGCAAGGATCAGCACGCCGCCCAGCGCTGCAAGCTCAAGGGCGCCCAGCGCCGCTCCAAACGCTTCGGCCAGCCAGAGCCCACCAACCCCCATCAGCACCGCCAACAAGGCAAAGACGGGGCCGAAGACGGGCCGGTCCTGCGGCGTCAGGCTCATGGGATCAGGCTCATGGGGGGGATCAGTCCTCGACCGCGTCGCAGTCTTCGTCGATGGCGCTTTGGCGCAGCAGATAGACCAGGCCCAGCACGGCCAGAGCCAGCGGCACACCCTGTCCAAGCAGCAACACAGCAGGGCGTCCCAGCGTTGCAAGAGTGCCAGGCCAAAGCGCGGGCACCGCCGCTACCGCCGCCAACACGCCCAACCCAAGCGTCACGACAACCAGCGCCAGCCGGCGCGTCATGGACCAGTGGATGGCACTGGTTTCGGGCGGCAGGCTATCGGACACGGGCCCTCTCCGTGAAGGTTTGGCTGGGGGGGTGATCGGCCAGCCTCGCCCCCGCTGTCAATGGTTGGGCGGCTCTTGGGGCGGCTCGCCTCGAAGAGACTGAGCTCAAGACGGACCCCTGCCATCGCGCGCCGCTCGGGCCGCCTCGCCGAACGCCTGGAACAGCGCGCGCGAGACCGGATCGCGCGCCGCTTCGTATTCCGCATGCCATTGCACGCCAAGCGCAAAGCGCTCGGCCTCGGCCACCGAGATCGCCTCGACGGTCTCGTCCTCGGCCAAGCCTTCGATGCGGATGCGCGCGCCGGGTGTCCAGACCGCCTGACCATGCAGTGAGTTGGTGACGATCTCGGTGGTGCCGAGCAGACGGTGGAATGCCCCATCTTCGGTGAGACGCACGGTGTGGCGTTTCTTGAAGACGATCTCGGGGTCCTTTTCGCCCGGCGGCATGCGGTGGTTCATGCGCCCCGGCTCGTCGCGGATCTCGGGGTGGAGGGTACCGCCGAAGGCTACGTTCATCTCCTGGATGCCGAGGCAGACGCCAAACACCGGCTTGCCCGCGGCGATCATGGCCGGGATCAGCGCCAACATGGTCTCGGAGCGGCCTTCGTCAAAGCTGCCGTGGCGCTCGGTCACCTCTTCGCCGTAGTAGCGCGGGTGGACGTTGGGGCGCCCGCCGGTCAGCAGCAAGCCGTCGAGCAGATCGAGCAGATGGCCGATCTCCCAGGCGTCGGGGCGGCCCGGGATCATCAGCGGCGCGCCACCGGCGGCTTCGGCCACGGCCTCGCAGTTGCGGATGCCGCAGACCTCGGCCTCGAACTGGTCGTCGACGCGGTGGAGAAAGGCGGTGACGCCGATGACGGGGCGGCGGCGGGTCATGACGCCTCGCAGTCGAGGGCGCGGGCCAGGCCAGTGTGGTCTGCCGGCAGATCGGTGGAGCGTGCAGCGACGGCATCCCCGCGCAAGCGCACAGCCTGGAGCGCCTGCCACGCGAAATCGGGCAGGATCAGCTCGGCCCCCGACCCGCAATCGCGCACGGCAGCGGTGATAAAGTCCTGCCCAATGCGGTGGTTGGAGTAGCCGGAGACGGCGGCAATCTCGTGCAGAGCAGCCCCCGAGCCGCCGTCTTCGAGACGCCAAAACCGCAGGATCCCCGCGAGATGGGGCCGGTCGACCTCGGCAATCTCCAAGCGCCCATCGCCATCGAGATCGCCCACAGCCGCAATACCGCGCCAGCGATTGCGCTGGCCGATGGGCGGGGTGGCGGCGTATTCGCTCAGGCGCAAGCCGTCCTGGCGCAACACCAGAATGCGCGCGCCGGCCTCCAGCGTACTCTCGACCACCACGATCTCCAGCGCGCCGTCGCCATCGAGATCGGCGCAGCGCACCCCGACATCCTCAAACACCCGCCCCGGTGCCAGCCGGAGCATCGGTGTGAGCGCCCCCTCCGGTGCAGCAGCAAGGATCGCCTTGTACTCACCCTCAGTACCCAGCACACGGTGGCCGTATTCGTCGCTCGGCTGGCCAAGGCGCACCTGGGCACAAGACGCCGCCTCAGCCACCATCCCAGCCCCGAGCCAGAGCCCCACCGAGAGCACAAGCACACCGCCCAGGCTCCGCGCGCCACACCGCGTGCCCTCAGCCACCGGCGCCAGCCTAACGCGCGCCAGGCCGAGCAGCGCCCGCGCGCCGGCGTTGAGGCCAAGCCATCCCCTCAAATCTGCTTCTCCGGCATCTGCACCACCAACCCCTCCAAGGCCGCACTCACCGTGATCTGACAAGTCAAGCGCGAGCGCACTTCATCGGGCTCATAGGCAAAGTCGAGCATGTCGATCTCCATGTCCTCCTTTTCGGGCAAGCGCTCGACCCAATCGGGATCGACATAGACATGGCAGGTCGAGCACGCACAAGCACCGCCGCAATCGCCGTCTATACCTGGGACGTTGTTGGCAATCGCCCCCTCCATCAGCGTCAGCCCTTCGCCGATCTCGACGGTGTGTGCCTTGCCGCTGTGCTCGACAAAGGTGATCTTGGGCATCGAAGGATCCTTTGGCTTGTCGTGTAGCTCAGGGGTTCACTTAAGTCGGTTTGGAGCCTTCTGCCAGGGGCTGGACTATCTCCTCGTTCGCAACCGCACCGTAACTGCCCTGCGAGGCATAGGGCGCGCTCTCAGCATAGGGTTCGGCGGTGATGGGCGTCTCGGCTTTGGGCTGGAGCGCGCGGATATGCCGGCGTGCCGCCCAGGCCGCTCCAAGCCCAACCAAGCCACCAGCCACCGCCTGCACCACCACGATCCCGGCCGCACCCAGGCTCGATCCGATCAGCCAGCCGACCCCGGGAATGACCAGCGCATCGCGGCTCCAGTTGAACACGGTCGAGGTGCGCGGGCGCCCCAGATTGTTAAAGCAGGCGTTGGCCACGAAGAGCGAAGCGGTCAGCAGATAGGCGCCAGCGCCGATCCGGGTCCAGGTGAGAAACACCTCACGCCCCGCGCCGACCAGCCCAAAGGCATCCGCCACCCAAGGGCCCGCCACCAGCAGTACCGCCCAGACGGTCGAGACATAGAGTGCGGCAAATATCAGCGCGCTGCGGTAGGTGTCCATCAGGCGGGGAAAAAGCCCCGCGCCCAGGTTTTGGCCCAAAATCGGCCCGACCGCGCCCGAGAGGGCAAAAATCCCGCCAAAGCTGAGCGCCGTCAGCCGGTTGACCACCGCCCAGCCCGCCACCGCGTCATCACCATAGGGCGCGATCAGGCTGGTGAGATAGGCCATGCCAAAGGGGGTCGAGACTTGCGTGGCCACCGCCGGCAGCGCAATCGCCATCAAGGGTGTGAGATCGCGCGCGATATCGGGCAGGCGCGGGCGCGCGATGAGCTTGTGGCGGCCAACGGCAAACGAGAGTCCGATCCCAGCCACGCAACACCGCGAGATCAGCGTGACGATGGCCGCGCCGTCGACACCAAGGCCAAACCCGAAGATAAACAGTGGATCGAGTATCGCCGCGAGCAACCCACCCCCAAGCGTGACATACATCGCCTGGCGTGCGGCGCCGACGGCACGCAACAGCCCCCCCGAGACCATGCCGATGCCCAAAAGCGGCATACCGGGCAATACCACCGCCAGAAAGCGCGCGGCGATGGCCTGGGTCTCGCCGGTGGCGCCGAGCAGCCCCAGCGCCTCCCAACGCCAGACCCAAAGCAGCGCCGAGACCAGCGACAACACCGTCACCAAGACGGTGAGCGAGGAGGCAGCAAGGCGGCGCGCGTCCTCGTCCCGCCCCGCCCCGATGGCGCGGCTGACCACCGCCGTTGCCGCAATCGAGAGCCCGATCGAGACCGAGATCATGAAAAACTGCAAAGTGCCGGCAAAGCCGATGGCCGCGGCCAGTTCGGTCGGCCCCAAGAGCGAGATGTAGAAGAGGTTGGCCGCATCGACGAGAAACAGCGACATCAGCCCGACGGCAGAGGTCGCCGTCATCACCGCGACATGGTTCATGGTCGAGCCGGTGGTAAAGCGGGGTTGGCTCATGCTGGTCTTTCTCGGAGGGGGCTCATTCGGCGGGTGCCGGCAGAGGCGCCAGCGTGGTCTCGTGTCCGGGGGCTGGGTGGCGCGGCACCAGAAGGGCAAGCGCCAGCGAGGTCAGCGCCAGGGCTGCGGCCAGCCCGTAAACGGCGCCGGGTGCCGTCAGCCAGAGCAGTCCGAGCGGGGCGGGCAGCGTCACGGCGGCAATGTGGTTGATGGTGAAGGCCACGGCGGCGGTCGGCGCCTGATCGGCGGGATCGGCGATCTTTTGGAAGTAGGTCTTGTGGGCGATGGCCAGAGCAAACAGCAGGTGGTCGAGCACATAGAGCCCCATGGCCAGCCACACCCCCCAGTCGAAATAGTAGATCCCGGCATAGAGCGCGAAGACGACAAACAAGCCGATGTACTCGATGACGAGGCCGACACGCTCGCCGAGGCGCTGGATCAGCCGCCCGGCAAAGGGGGCAAACACCATGACGGCGGCATAGTTGAACAGCATCAGCGCCGTGACTTCGTGGACTTCGAGGCCGAAGCGCTCGACCATCATGAAGGGCGCGAAGACGATGAAGATCTGGCGCCGCGCGCCGCCGATGAACACCAGCGCGTAATAGAGCCAATAGCGCGGACGCAGGATCAAGCCGCGGTTTTGTACCACCGGCGCGCGAAACAGCGGAAACCAGGCCCAAGCGACAAGCGCGATCAGCGCCGTCGCCCCGCCCGCGGCCCAGTAGATCGTCGAATAGCCGAGGCCCAGCCCGCGCCAGGCCAGGATGATGCCGCCGAACACGATCAAGGAGCCGACCGAGGCCGCCGAGACGATCCAACCCAGCGTGCGCGGGGCGGTGCGCTTGTCGAGCCATTGCAGCTGCAGCGACTGGTTGACGGTCTCGAAGTAGTGAAAGCCGATGGACGAGATCATCGTCGTCGCCATCAGGCCCCAGAAGCTCGGAAACTCCGCCGTCACCGCCGTGCCGAGGCCGAGCACGACGAGCGAAATCAGGGCCAGGCGCTGTTCGTGAAACAACAACAGCAACCAGATGACGAGAAAGGCGAGAAACCCCGGGATCTCGCGCACCACATGCAGCCAGCCGATGTCTAGCCCGTCGAAGGCCGCGCGCTCGACGACGAAGTTGTTGAGCAACGCCATCCACGTGGCAAAGGCCAAAGGCGAGGCCAGCGCCATCAGCATGAGCAGCGCTTCTGGGCGGCGCCAGGGCGGCAAGCCACGGGCCTCGGCAATGGGCAGTCCGGCGCGAGCGGGCATGGGGGATCCTTTCCGCCCTGACATAGCCCGAAGCCACGCCAGGCGCCAGCGGCGCTTAGTTGCGGCGCAGCCCCTGGACGCGCTCGACCAGCCAGCGGTCCTGGACGCCAAGCTCGAAGGCGCGCAGGTAATCGGCCTCGGCTGCCTCGCGCGCACCTTGGCGTTCGAGATAGAGCCCGCGCGCGTACCACGCCCGCCCCCAGTCGGGATCGAGGCGCAACGCCCGGTCGAAATCGAGGCGCGCCGCCGCCTCGCCCAGTTCGGCCCGCGCGCGGGCGCGGTTGAGCCAGGCGCCGGCGTCCTCGGGATCGCGCTCGGTGACGGTGGTGAAATCATCGGCCGCAGGCCCCGCCTCTCCGGCCAGGAGATAGGCCAGGCCGCGGTTGTAGAAGGCCGCCGTCAGATCGGGGTCGAGGCCGATGGCGCGGGTCAGATCGGCGATGGCGGGGCGGGGCTTGTCCTGGCGCAAGAACACCGCCGCGCGCCCGATCCAGATCTCGGCCTGGGCTGCATCGCGAGCCAAGGCTGCCTCAAAGTCGGCGGCGGCAGCATCCAGGCGGTTCTCGGCGGCGTGGCTGCGCGCGCGATTGGCATAGGCCTGGACCAGTTCGGGGTCGATGGCCAGCGCCTCGCCAAAGGAGCCGACCGCCTCGCGGTGGCGTCCGAGTGCCGCCTGCGCCACGCCAAGCGCCACCCAAACCGCGGCGCGCTGGTCGGGGCTCAGATCGTCCTCCAGCGCGCGCCTGCAGACCGAGAGCGTCGTCGTCACCGGCAATCCGGTATCGGCGCAGGCCCTGAGCGCTTGCGATTGAGCCGCGGCGGGCTGGGGCGCGCCGAGCAGCGCAAAGGCTAGGGGCAACGTGGCGAGCCGGTGCATGGGATCTCCCGGTGGGTTCTGGCCAGAGCATTTCGCGCAAACCTCCGTCCGGACGCAATGCTACAGGCTATTGTCTTGGCGCGATTTCCGAGCCAGGCGGTGTTTCCGCCTCCTCTGAAATCACTTTGGAGGACCGTTCGATCCGCGAGAAGCGCTTGCAGCGAGGCGGCGGATCGGAGAGGGTGCCGCCAATCCGGTTTAGGGCGCTGCGAGGGGTTGGCCATGTACGAATATAAGACCGTCGGCGGGCCTGAGCGCGGGCGCAAGGCGCGCGGCTGCCGCACCGCGTCCGACCGCGCCGCCGTTGCCATGCAGGAGATCATCGCCGCCGAGGCCGCGCTTGGCTGGGAGTACCTGCGCACCGATCTGGTGCCCATCGAAGACGGCGGGCTGTTTGCGCGGCGGCGCCAGATCCACTGCGCCGTGCTGGTGTTCAGGCGCCCCCTCCACAGCGCGCGCCCAGCCCGTGCACCGGTGCCTCAGGAGGCTGGGGCCGAGGGGCGGCGCGAGCCCATGTTGCTCGGGCGGGCAGAACCTGCGGCGCCCGGGCTGCCCGTGGCCGAGCGCCCCGTCGAGACGCCTGTGGCGGCACGCCCAGTCCAGGCCAGTCCGGTGGCGCCCCTGCTCGGTAGCGCCCTCGGACGGCGTGTGGACGAGCCGCGCGGCGAGTGAGCAACGCAGCCCGTGCGGACGCTCAGGCAGCCACCGCCTGCTTGAGCGCGGCCATCAGCTCTCCAGTCAGCTTTTCGGCCATCTCGTCGGTCAGGCGCCCGCTGTCGTCGAACTTGTTCATCGAGCCGCCCAGATTGACCTCCGGGTCGGTAATCAGGCGCACTTTGAACGGGATCAGATTGAGGTAGGCGGTCGATTTGGCCCGCTGGCCGCCCGCGCCGCCCGCCGAGGCCGAAAGCACCGCCACCGGCTTGTCGATCAGGGGCTGGGGCTTGGCGCGGCTCACCCAATCGAGGGCGTTCTTGAACACCCCCGGCGGCGCCTTGTTGTACTCGGGCGTCGAGAACACCACCGCATCGGCCCAGGCGATGTCCTCGCAGAGCTTGACGATGGGCGCTGGCAGGCCGCCGTTCTTCTGGCTTTCCTCCTCCAGATCGCCGTCATAGAGCGGCAAGCGCAGATCGGCGAGGCGGAACTCGGAGGGCTCGAACAGCCGCGCCGCCTCGCGGATCAGCTTGGTGTTGGTGCTCTCGCGGCGCAGCGCACCGGAAATGCCGAGGAGTTTCATGGCTCAGGCCCTCAGTTCGGGGTGTCGGGGGCCTTGATATAGGCCCGCCGCTGTGGGTGCGTCCACGGCGGCGGGCAAGTTTCTTGGCGGCCTTTACAGGAAGGCCGCGGCCAGGGCGTCGGTCGTCACCTCCAGCTCCAGGCTGTCGGCGTCCTGGTTCAAGGCGAAGGCCAGGTTGCCAGCCAGATCGAAGCCGTCGAAGGCGGCAAAGCTGCCACTGAAGGTGCCGGCTTGGGCGATCTCGAAGGTATCGCCCAGGCTCGGCGCAAAGCCTGCCTCGACATCGAGGGCGAGCGTGCCGCCCAGATCGACGGTGGTGGAGAAGTCGAAGAAGCCCGCCCCCTCAGCATCGATGCCCACTTCGAGCGTGGCGCCCGCGGCCAGATCGAGGCTGGCGTCGTTGACATCGAGCACACCATCGGCAGCAGCCCTCAGGGTGCCGGTCGAGGTGTCGTCGAGCGACTCGACGGTCAGCGTGCCGTCTTCAGCCTCCAGCGTGCCGTTGAAGACCAGCGTGTCGCCGCTGTCGAAGACATCCAGGACACCGGTGCCGCGAACCTCGATGCCCGGGCCGATGACGAAGGCCTCGTCGACGGCATTGTCGGTGCCGTCGAACTCCAAGCGGTTGAGCGGTTGCAAGCCCAGCGGCACAGCCTCGCGCCCCAGCACGACCTCGCCGGTACCGTCGAGCGTCTGCCCGCCCTCAAAACGCAGCTCGGCGGTGCGGTTTTCGGAGGCATTGAGGCTCAAGGTGGCATCGACAGTCAGCCCATCACGCACGCGCACTATGGAGCCGAAGGCCAAGGCGATCAGGTCGGTATCGACGCCAAGATCGACATCGGTCAGGCTCAGACCGCTCTGCAACTCGATCGCCGCCCCAGCCGCCGCAGGGACCGCCGGATCGATGGCCGCCTCGGTGATGAAGCCGCTCAGCCGCACTGTGCCAAGGCGGGCATCGACGCTGAAGCCATCGCCGTCGTTGTCGATGTCGGCCAGGCTCAGCACCCCATCAGCGCGGCCCTCGGCGGTGCCGAGGAAGCGGATCGCATCGCCGCTGTCGAAGCTATCGAGGCGCCCCGAACCGGCAATGGTGATCCCGGCGCCGATGGTCAGCACCTCGGCCTCGCTGAGCTGGCCGTCGAAGAACAGCACGTTGTCGGGCGCGGCACCGTCGGGGACGTTCTGGCGCGAGAACAACAGCGTGCCCGTGCCGGTGATCGCCTGGGTACCGTCGAACTCGATCGAGGAAGAGCGCCCTTGCGAGGCGGCCAGGGTGAGCTGACCGTCGAGATCGAGACCGTCCTGAACAAAGATGCGGGTGGTGGTATTGGGCACGCTCTCCAGCGCCAGTTCGCCCGAGACGCCGAGATCGGTGGCGAAGATCAAAGTGCCGCCATCGATCACCGCACGCCCTGCCCCGGCAAACTCGACCGAGGTCAGCGTGGCGGCGCGCACCTGGGTGTCGACGCCCGCCGCCGTCTCGACCACCGCATTGGCGACGAGGGTGCTCAGGCGCGGTGTGCCACCCGCCGCCGCATCCAGCGAGAGCGTGCCGCCGTCCTGATCGACCCGAACGAGATCGAGCACACCGTCCTCGGCAACCACATCGCCCAGGAAGCGAAGGCGGTCCTCGCCGGTGTTGGTGCCGATCTGGCCCGTGCCGCGCACCGTCAGATCGGTGCCGAAGGTGAGCACTTCGGGATCGGTGGTCTGGCTCAGCAGGAACAGCTGGGTTTGGGTGAAGGGCGTGTTCTCTGCCGTGGTCAGCTGGATGGTACCGGTGCCGTCGATGGTCTGGGTGCCGTTGACGCCGACGAAGGCGGTGGTGAGGTTGGTGCCAAGCGAACTGTCGATCTCGAAAGTGCCGTTCACCGTCATGCCGTTGGCCACGCGCATGGAGGAGGAGAAGTTGGCCACCGGCGAGAACGCCACATCGATTTGCACGCGCACGTCGTCGAACACTTCGTTGGTGGCGATCTGCGCCGCACTCACCCCCCCGGCAAAGGCCGCGTTGATCACCTCACCTGCTGTGGTATCGGGCAGGAAGGGGCGCGGCGTGACGGGGAAGTCGGCACGGTCGAACACCTGACCGGCCTGGGCATCGGGGACAACGCGCAGGAACAGCTCCTGCCCGTCATTCACCAGGGCAAAGGCGCCGGGACCCGCGAAGTTGGCCCCAGTGATCGCCGTGAAGGCACCGGCGACGTCGAGGCCCGACGCCGACAGCGCGATGCGGGCCTCCTCGCCGATGGCCGCGCTAAAGCCCGGTGCGACATCGAGATCGAGCGTGCCGCCCAGGGTGAGACCACCGCTGGTCAGGCGCAACTCGCCAGCCTCGATACCGCCCACGCCACTGGCCACACCGACCTCGAACGTCGCCCCGCTCTCCAAGGTGAAGGCGCGATCGACCGAGAACGCAGACCCGGCCTCAGCCGCCAGCGTGCCGCCGAGCGCGTTGATGCCGATGAGGTTGAGCACCCCGCCCTCGGCCGCAAGACGCCCTTGCAGATCGAGACGGTCGCCGGTGTCCTGGACACGCACGGTGCCCTGCCCGCGGATCGAGGCGCTGGGCCGGATCTCGAAGGTCTCGCTGAGCCCCGTGACACCGTCGAAGATCACCTGATTGATCGGGGCGCCGTTGGGGGCATTGACATCGGAGAGCACGATCGAGCCGCTACCGCGCAGCGCCTGTTCGCCGCTAAAGCGCAGCGTGGCGCCAAAGCTCGTGCCCGCGCTCAGGCTGAGATCGGTGCCGATGAGCGTCAGGCCGTTCTCGACCGTGACCGTGTTGGTGCCGATGGCGGCGACCAGTTCGGCCCGCGCAGCCAGCACCACGTTCTCAAGCACCGTGCTTTGCAGCGCCAACGCCCCCGAGCCGGTCTGCTCGACACGCGCATCCTTGATGCGCCCAAACAGCGCCACCTCGCCCTGGCTGGCATTGACGGTGAAGGCATCGCCCTCGTTGTCGATGCCGCTGATGCGCAGCACACCTGGGGCCGCGTCACCCACCAGCGTGCCGAGGAAGCGCAACGTGTCCGCCTCGACCACCTGGATCGTCCCCGAGCCGCGCACCGTGATGGTCTCGGCCACGGTGAAGCGCTCGGAGGCGCCGGTGGCACCATCGAAGCTGATCAGGTTGTTGACCGTGCTGCCCAGGCGGGCGTTTTGCGAGGACAGCTCGATGGTGCCGGTGCCGTCGATGGTCTGCTCGCCGAAGAAGCGCACCTCGGCAGTACGTGCGCGCGAGCCGGCCACGGTCAGCGTCTCATCGAGGGTGAGCCCGCCCACCACCGCCGCCTGGCGCGTGCCGGTATCGAGGCGGGCATCGAGCAGGGTGTCGATGGAGATATCGACGCCGTCCAAGGTGATGTCGAGCAACTCGATCTGCCCCGGCATGGCCACCGCACCGTCAAGCACGGCGTTGGCGATGCGATCGAGCAGCACGATCCGCCCCGAGGAAGCATCGAGCGAGAGCGTGCCCCCGCCCTGATCTATGTCCTGTATCAGTAGGCCGGTCCCGGCATCTGTAGAGACGATATCGCCCAGGATGCGCAGCGCATCGCCGCTGTCGGTGGCAAAGACGTCCCCACTGCCCCGCACGTCGATCCCAGCGCCAAGCGTCAGGATCTCGGGCGCACCGAGCACGCCGTTGAAGTCGAGGAAGCTGCGCGCACGCTCACCGTCGCCCGCTTGGGATTGATCGAGGGTGATCGAGCCCGTGCCGGTGACGCTCTGCTCGCCCTGGAACTCGATCTCGGCCAGACGCACGGCGTCGCCCGAGACCGCGATGTCGGCGCCGTCCAGGGCCAGGCCCTTTTGGACGAACAGCATGGTGTTGCTGTTGGCTGTGACGGCGAGGCGGGCGTCGTCGGCCAGGCTGGAGCCGACTAGATCGACGTTGTTGGAGACCGCGAGCGGCAGTGTCGCCCCCGGTGCGGCCGAGAGTGCACTGTCGGTGAAATCGCTCGCGATCTCGGTCACCTGGACCGGGGTCAGCCCGGCAGGGCCGGACGGCGGCGGGGCGGTAAAGCCGCTCAGGAAACCGCCAGCCTGGGCCTGGGCCGTGGTGGCCACGCGCAGGGTGAGGGTGGTCAGGGTTTCATCGAGCACAAAGGCCTTGCCGTTGCCGATCTCGAAGCCGTCGAAGCCGTCGAAGGCGCCCAGGAACCGGCCCGCCTCGACGATGGTGAAGGTATCGCCGATGGCCGCATCGAAGCCCGGAGCGAGATCGAGCGCCAGCACACCCTCGCGCACCAGATCGCTGCTGATATCGATCAGACCCGCACTGGCACCGCCACCGCTGCCGCTCAGACCCACGCTCAGGCTGGCCTGTTCGGTCATGGCGACCACACCGCCGACGGCGAGCGTCGAGCCTGCGCTGGCGCCCAAGGTGCCCCCCAGGGTCGTCAGATCGTTCAGCTCAAGCCTGCCACCCTCGGCGGTCACGCTGGCGGTGACGTCGATGGTGTCGCCCGCGTCGAAGGCATCGATGACGCCCGTGCCGCGCACGGCCACACCCAGCTCCAACGTCTCGGCACTGCTCAGCGCACCGCTGAACACCAGATCGCTGCGTGGCGCATCTTGGCCGAAGGCATTGTCGCGCGAGAGCACGATCTCACCGGTGCCGTCCACGCTTTGCTCGCCCTCGAACGTCAGCCGTGCCCGGTTCGACGCGGTGCCGGCGATCGTGAGAGTGGCATCGACGGTCAGGCCCTTCTCGATGGTTGCGAAGAACTCCCTGTTGATGGTCGCGCCGAGGCGGCTGTCGATGGCCAGATCGACGTCTTCGAGCACCACGTCGTCGAGCAGATCGAGCACGCCCGTGTTGCCGGGTGCCGCCTCGATGGTTGCCGTGGCGATGCGATTGACCAGGCCGACCGAGCCCTCGCTGGCATCGACGAAGAAGCTGTCGCCGTCGTTGCGGATATCGCGCACCACCAACTGGCCGCCCTCGGTCCCAGCGAAGGTGCCGAGCATGCGGAAGCTGTCCTCGCCAAAGCCCGAGGCGCCAAAGGCGTTCAGGCTGCCCGAGCCGCTGATGGTGATGCCCGCGCCGATGGTCAGCACCTCGACGGTGCCGAGCAGCCCGCTGAAGGTCAGCGCATTGAGCGGGGTCTGGCCGGGCAGGACGTTCTCGCGCCCGAGCACGATCTCGCCGGTGCCGTCGAGCGTCTGGGTGGAGCGGAAGTTAAGCTCGGCCTGGCGCAACGCCGAGCCGTTGATCAACAGCGTGCCATCCAGCGTCAAGCCCTGCTGGACCAAGACGGTGGTGCTAAAGCTGAGGGCGCTCAGATGGGCATCGGCCTCCAGCGTCACCCCTTCGAGCGCCGTCCCTCCGAGCAGCGTGACGCCTCCCGCAGGCCCCTCCACCGAGGCAGCGGTGCCTGGTGGGTTGGCGATGGCTGCGGGTGCGACCACGGCATCGGCGATGCGCCCGGCAAAGGCGACCTCGCCCACCGAAGCATCGACCGTGAAGCGCTCGCCGGCGTTGGCGATGTTGGTCAGGGTCAGGCGACCGCCGTCGCTGCCGCGCACCTCACCGAGGATCTGGAAGACATCGCCGGTGTCGAAGGCGTCCAGGCGCCCGTTGCCCTCCAAGGTGAGGCCGGCGGCGATGACCAGTGTCTCGGCAGCGTTCAGTATACCATCGAACACCAGACGGTTGTCGGTGGTCTGGCCCGGGGCGAGGTTTTCGTCCGAGAACAGGATGGTGCCGTTGCCCCTCAGGGTCTGACCGCCCTGAACGGCGATCTCGGCCGAGCGTGACTGGCTACCGGCCAGGGTGAGGGTGCCGTTGACCGTTAGATCGCGCAGCACGCTGAGGCGGGCGGTCGTGACCTCGGTGGGCACCAGCGTCGCCGTG
>JBCDHK010000011.1:0-24900 GCA_038750185.1 Pseudomonadota bacterium | reverse complement strand
GCCAGGATGGCCAGAAACACCACCGGCACGATGAACGTCAGATCGAGCCACTCGGGCAACTGCGCGCCGAGCGTCGCGCCCACCCAGGTGCACACCCCCCAGATCGCGGCCGTGGATACCCCGACCGCCAGATAGAAGCCGAAGCGATCAGCGGTACTTTCTTCGCGGGCACGATAGCGCGCCAGCGAGGCGGCGTAGGATTGGTCGTGCAACAGCGTCGCCGCTAGCGCGCGGTAGGGCTGGGACACCCCGGGCCACCAGGGCGCGAGCGAGGCCGAATACATCGCCATGCGCAGATTGACCACCGCACCGCCGAGGATGGCGATGAAGGCGGGCGCGTCTTCACTGAGCAGTTGGAGC
This sequence comes from Pseudomonadota bacterium, assembly GCA_038750185.1. GTDB lineage: Bacteria > Pseudomonadota > Alphaproteobacteria > Rhodobacterales > Rhodobacteraceae > Thermohalobaculum. The sequence continues at coordinate 24,540 of JBCDHK010000011.1, read as the reverse complement.
GCGGTCAGCTGGCTGGCGCCCGCGATCACCAGCATCGACATGGCCATGGCCTGGCCCAGATCGAGCCCCGCCTCGCGCGCCAGCACACCGAAGATAATCCCGAACGGCCCCGCCGCGAGATAAAACGGCAGTGCCGCGATCAGACCAGCGCGAAAGCCGCGCCGTCCGATGGTAGTGGTCTGGGGGGGCTCGGGGGAGAGATCGGGGGCGCTGTCCATAACCCTCTGGTAGCGCTTTGTGCGGGCGCGAACCAGTGGCAGTTTGTGATCGCTGCCAGTGCCAGCGGTGATCGGTGACAGCGCGTCCGATTGCAGTGCCCCCGCGCGAGCGTTAAGCAGAAGAGGCACCCGCGAGAGAGCCAAAAGCCGATGCCCGAGCCAAGCCCCCAGCCCGCACACTCCGAGCCCGAAAGCCCTCAGCCTGATGGGGCGTTTCTGATCGCCCCCACCCCCGACGATCCGCGCCTGACACGCGCGCTTACTGGGCGCGATCACACCGGCGCGGAAGTCACGGCGCAGGTGGTCGAGGAGCGCGCCCTGACGCTCTATCTCAATTCGCGCGAGATCGTCACCGCCATGACCATCGGCGACCATCCCGAGTATCTGGCGCTTGGCTATCTCCTCAACCAGGGCATGCTGCGCGCCGAGGACGGGTTTGAGCGGGTCGAGTACGACGAAGAACTCGGCGTGGCCGTGGTACGCACCGCGCGCGAGAGCGATTTCGAGGACAAACTGCGCCGCAAGACCCGCACTTCGGGGTGTGCGGTGGGCACGGTGTTCGGCGATGTCATGGAGCAGATCGAGGGCCTCAGCCTGCCTAAGGCCGAGGTGCGCGCCTCTTGGCTCTATGCCTTGGCGCAGCAGATCAACACCGCGCCCAGTCTCTATCTCAGCGCCGGCGCGATCCACGGCACGGTGCTCTGCGAGCGTGACCGCCCGCTGGTCTACATGGAGGACGTCGGCCGCCACAACGCCGTTGACAAGATCGCGGGCTGGATGTTTTCCGAGGGCGTGAGCGGCGCCGACAAGATCCTCTACACCACCGGGCGGCTGACCTCGGAGATGGTGATCAAATGCGCGCTGATGGGCGTGCCGGTGTTGGCCTCGCGCTCGGGCTTTACCGCTTGGGGGGTGGAACTCGCGCGCCAGGTAGGCCTTACGCTGATCGGGCGCATGCGCGGCAAACGCTTCGTCTGCCTCTCGGGCGAGACGCGCCTGGTCTACGACGCCGACCCGGAGGCCGTCGGCGAAGAAGACGCCCGTCATGCCCGCAAAGGGGGGCGGCGTGGTTGAGCCCGCCACACCGCCCGAGCGTGAGGCCGTCGCCGCCGCCCGCGCCCTGATCGGTGCGCGCAAGGCCGAGGGGCGCCACCATGTCGCCTCCGCAGTGCTGACCGCCTCGGGCGCACGCCATCTGGCGCTCAATCTCGAAGCGCTGCTGGGGCGCGCCTCGATCTGCGCCGAAGCCGTGGCCATCGGCATGGCGGCCGAGGCCGAACGTGACACGCGCATCGTGTTCTCGGTCGCCGTCAATCGCCGCGGCGAAGTGATCGCGCCTTGCGGGGGCTGCCGCGAATTGCTCGCCGATTGGGGGCCGAAGGCACGCATCGCCGTCCCCACCGGTGGTGATCCGAATGCGTGGGAAATCCTGCCCCTCGCCGATCTGCTGCCGCGCGCCTACAAGGCCCATCTCAGGGGGCTGCCATGAAGCTTGCCGGTGTGATCCTGGCTGGTGGTCTGGCGCGGCGCATGGGCGGGGGCGACAAGACGCTGCTCACCGTGCACGGACGTCCGCTGCTCGCCCATGTCATCGAGCGTCTCGCGCCTCAAGTCGCGTGTCTGGCGCTCAATGCCAATGGCGATCCGGGCCGTTTCGCCCACTTTGGCCTGCCGGTGATCGCCGACACCTTCACGGGCTATGCCGGGCCGCTGGCCGGTGTGCTGACGGGCTTGCGCTGGGCCGAGACCCAAGGGTGCACCCATATAATCAGCGCCGCTGGCGACACGCCGTTCTTTCCGCACGATCTCGCCGCGCGCTTGGTCACGGCTGCTCAGGAGCGCACCCTGCCGCTTGCCTGCGCCGCCACCACCGAGGCCGAGCGCGGCCTCTCCGAGCACCCTACCTTCGGGCTCTGGCCGGTCGCCTTGGCCGATGATCTGGAGCAGTCCCTGGCAGGGGGCTTGCGCAAGGTGATCCTCTGGACCTCGCGCCACGGCTGCGCGCGTGCGCTCTTCGATGACGCCGGGCCGTATCCGTTCTTCAACGTCAACACCCCCGACGATTTGGCCGAAGCCGGCCGCATCGGCACCCGCCTCGGGATCGCCCCATGAAACTCGCGCCCCATGAAGGTCCCCCATGAATATCTACGGCATCGTCGGCTGGAAGAACGCCGGCAAGACAACGCTGGTCGAGCGCTTGGTGCACGAGATCGCCGGGCGCGGCTACTCGGTCTCGACCCTCAAGCACACCCACCACGCCGTCGATCTCGACCAGCCCGGCAAGGACACCTACCGCCACCGCGAGGCCGGTGCGCAGCAGACCCTCCTGGCCTCCTCGACACGCTGGGCGCTGCTGAGCGAGTTGCGCGGTGCGCCCGAGCCCAGCCTGGAGAGCCTGATCGCGCGCTTCGATCCGGTCGATCTGGTGTTGGTGGAGGGCTTCAAGCGCGACCGCCACCCCAAGATCGAGGCGTGGCGCGCCGCCGTGGCCAATCGCCCGCCCATCGCCGCCGATGACGCCAGCGTGCGCGCGCTCGCCACCAACGACACGCCCCCCTTCGAGGTGCAGGCGCCGCGCCGGGTGTTGAGCCTCGATGCGGTCGGCGAGATCGCCGATTTCCTGCTCGATGATCTGGGCCTGGCGCGCAGGCGCAAGCGATGAGCGCACGTCTGCCCGACGATTGTTTCGCGCTGCCTCCCGGGGTCGATTGGACGCCGGTCGATGAGGCGCTGGCCTTGCTCCGCCAAAGGATGCAGACTGTTTGCGCGGTGGAGACGGTGGCGCTCGATGCGGCGCAGGGGCGTCTCCTGGCGGCGCCCGTGGCGGCGTTGCGCGATAACCCGCCCCAGGCCAATGCCGCGGTTGATGGCTATGCCTTTGCCTGGGAGAGTGCTGCCCCGAGCGCCGATCTTGTCTTGGCGCCGGGGCGCGCTGCTGCCGGTGCGCCCCACACGGCCACGCTGGCGCCGGGGCAGGCGCTGCGTATCCTCACCGGTGCCGAGATCCCTGCCGGGGCCGATAGCGTGGTGCTCCAGGAGGACTGTGTGATCGACGGGGGCCGGGTGCGCTTTCCCCGTCCGAAAAAGCCTGGCGCCAACGCCCGTGCCGCTGGTGAGGACGCCCGGCTCGGTGAGGTGGTCCTGGAGGCCGGGCGCTGCCTCACCCCGGCCGATCTGGCGCGGCTGGCGGTAGTCGGTGTGGCCGAGGTGGCGGTGCATCGCCGCCTTCGCCTTGGCGTGCTCTCGACCGGCGACGAGCTGATCCAGCCCGGCGCCGACCCGGCCACCCCCGGCATCTTCGACGCCAACCGCCCGATGCTCAAGGCGCTTGCTAAGGCGCAGGGTTTTGACACCGTCGATCTGGGCGCCGTTGCCGATGACGCCGCCACGGTGCGCACAGCCCTGGAGCGCGGCGCGCGTGAGGCCGATGCCCTCGTCACCACCGGCGGCGCCTCGACGGGTGATGAGGATCACATCGCGCGCTTGCTCAGTGAAGAAGGGCACATGCACACTTGGCGCATCGCCGTCAAACCCGGGCGTCCGCTGGCGCTCGGGCAATGGGACGGCGTGCCGGTGTTCGGCCTGCCTGGCAATCCGGTGGCGGCGTTCGTGTGTTTTCTGATCTTCGCGCGCCCAGCACTCTTGAGCCTCGCCGGCGCACCCTGGCCCGAGCCGCGCGCCTACACGCTGCCCGCAGCTTTCACCAAACGCAAAAAGCCCGGGCGGCGCGAATACCTGCGCGCGCGCCTTGGAGCGGACGGACGTGTCGAGGCGTTTCACTCCGAGGGCTCGGGGCTGGTCGGCGGGCTCAGCTGGGCCGATGGTCTGGTCGAACTGGCCGACGGCGCAGCGGAGATCGGCCCGGGCGATCTGGTGCGCTATCTGCCCTTCAGTGGCTTCGTGGGGTAGAGCCCCCGCTCAAATCACCAGGAAATCATCGGCATCGACGGCCAGACTGCCGCCCAGCCTGGCGAAGGCGGTGGCCGTGGCTGCCCCCGAGCCATCGGGATCGTAGAGCAGATCGTTGCCCTGGCGCAGCACGAAGTCATCGCCATCGAGGGCTGCACCGACGCGGAAATTGCCCGCACCGAACGCAATGCCTTGCAGCGCGGTAAAGCCGGCGTCGTCGAGGGCGATGGTGTCGAGGCCCGGCACGAAATCGACCAGCGTGTCGCGCCCACCGGTAGCGGGATCGCGGAACACAAAGCGGTCGGCCCCGGCTTCGCCGTCCAGGGTATCCTGGCCCGAGCCGCCTTCGAGGGTGTCGGCGCCCGCGGCTCCGATCAGCTGGTCGGCTCCCGGGCCGCCGGCGAGCAGGTTGGCGTCGGTCTCGGAGCGGTTGGAGGCGACCAGGGCGAAGAGGACGTCGTCGCCCGCACCGCCCGCCAGCGTATCGGCGCCGAACTGGCCGCGCAGCACGTCGTCGCCGTCGCCGCCTATGAGGCGGTTGTTGCCGCCGCTGCCGGTGAGGTCGTCGTCGAGAGCGCTGCCCTCGATGTCTTCGATCGAGACATAGGTGTCGCCCGTCGCCTCGCCCGTATTGCGGCTCGGATTGACTAGATTGACCGTCACGCCCGTGCCAAGAGCATCGGCGTAGCTGGCGGTGTCGCGCCCATCGGCGCCGATCAGGAGGTCGGCGCCCGGGCCGCCGTTGAGGATATTGGCATCGCTCTCGGCGCGGGTGGAGGCGACCAGCGAGAACAGGGTGTCGTCACCCGCGCCGCCCTTGAGCGTATCGGGGCCGAACTGGCCGCGCAGCACATCGTTGCCAGCCTCGCCTAAGAGCACATCGCCCGCGGTGCTGCCGGTCAGGTCGTCGCTGAAGGCGCTGCCCTCGATGACTTCGACCGAGACGTACGTGTCGCCCGCCGCCTCGCCGGTGTTGCGGCTTGGATTGAACAGATTGACCCTCACCCCCATGACAGCGTCACTGTAGGAGGCCGTATCGGTGCCCGGACCGCCGTCCAAGGCATCGGCCCCTGTCCCACCGCGCAGCACATCGTCGCCCGCTTCGCCGAGGAGCGTGTCGGTCCCCGCATCGCCCGAGAGGTCATCGGGCCCCGCCGCGCCGATCAGCAGATCGTTGCCAGGGCCGCCGACCAGGGCGTTGGCGAAGGTCTCGGAGCGGTTGGAGGCGACCAGGGCGAAAAGCGTATCGTCACCGGCACCGCCGTCGAGGAGGTCAACGCCGAACTGGCCGCGCAGCACGTCGTTGCCCGCCCCGCCGAAGATGTCGTCGGCCAGGGCCGAGCCGGTCAGATCGTCGGCCAGGCCCGAGCCGATGAGGATCTGAAAGCCCGACAGCACATCGCCTGCCGCCGCACCCGCATTGCGCGCGTTGTTGACCAGATTGACCGTCGCGCCCGTGGTGGCGCCCTGGTAACTGACGGTGTTGAGCCCGGCGCCGCCGTCCAGGCTATCGGCGCCAGGCCCGCCCTCCAGGGTATCGTCGCCGTCGCCGCCCAGCAGGATGTCGTTGCCCGCCTCGCCCTGGAGAGTGTCCTCATCCGGGCCGCCGTCGAGCAAGTCGCCCCCGGCAGCGCCGATCAGCAGATCGTTGCCAAGGCCGCCGAACAGGTCGTTGGAGGACGTCTCGGAGCGGTTGGAGGCGACCAGGGCGAAGAGGGTATCGTCGCCCTGGCCACCGAACAGGGTATCCCGTCCGAACTGGCCGCGCAGGACATCGTCACCGTTCAAGCCCTCGATGCGGTTGGGGGCGGTGTTGCCGGTGAGATCGTCGCCAAAGACCGTGCCGATCAGATTTTCGATGCGGTTGGTGACATCGCCTGCCGCGCCACCGGCGTTGCGGCTTGGGTTGGCCAGGTTGACCGTGACGGCGGTGTTTTCGAACGCATACGTCAGTATGTCGATATCGGCACCGCCGTCGAGGAAATCGGCGCCCGGGCCGCCCTCCAGGATATCGTTGCCCGAACCGCCGAGCAGGCTGTCGTCGCCGGGGCCGCCGAGCAAGCTGTCCTGGTCGCGGCCGCCCTGCAGCGTGTCGTTGTCGCCTTGGCCTTGGAGCAGGTCGGAGCCCGCAAGCCCCTGGAGACGGTTGGGATTGGCATCACCCACCAGCGTATCGTCGCCTGCCGTGCCGCGGATGATAAAGACATCGAGCGCCAGTTCGACCGCCCCCAGATCGGTGCTCTGGCCCGGGCTTGAGGGCACTTCGACCAGATCGACCGGGCGGGAGAGGCCGCGGGCGTCCTGAGCGTTGGAGCCCAGCAGGCTGTCCACACCGGCATCGAGGGCGGGGTTGGCGGGCGAGGCGCGCAGCAAGGTAGTGGCCCCGGGCCCGCCATTAAAGCCGAGCCGTCCAGCCAGGGTGGCAGAGGCGGTCTCGCCCACACCGTCGCGGTTGGTGTCGAAGAGGGCCGGTGTGGTGAGGGCAAACACCAGCGCCGGATCGGCGTTGGAGACACTGCCCGCCCCCGAGAGGATCAGCGGATTGGCGGCGGTGGGGTCAAAAGCGCTCCCATCCGCGCCGACGATATTCTGGCCGAGAAAGCGCACAAAGCCCAGCTCGCCCGTGCCCACTGCATTGCCGGCATTGCCGAGCACGAGCGAGTTTTGCACCCGCGTATCGCCCAGGCGCGCAAACGCCCCAGCATAGGGCGAGGCGACGGTGGTGTTGCCGGTGACGGTGCTCTCTTTCAGATCGATCTCACCGCCGGCATAGACGCCCGCGCCGCGGCTGTCGGTATCGGCGGTGGTGTTGTTGGCGATGGTGGTGTTGACGGCATAGACCGTGTCGGGGCTGAGCGCTGGCCCGCCCGGGGTGTAGCTGGCGATACCGGCCCCGGGGGCGAATGTGCCGGTGGTCGCATTGCCGAACACCGCACTTTCATAGAGGTAGATCGTGCCGCCCACTTGTAGCGTGCCGGTCCGGTAGGCCGCCAAGCCGCCGCCGAAGGCACTGTCGCCGAAGGTGCGGTTGCCTTCGATGGTGCTCTGGCTGGCGGAGATGCTGTTTGCTGCGCCGCCACCGCCTGCCGCTTTGTAGCCGCGGGTGATGTTGGCGAACAGGCGGGCGTCGTCGAGGCTTGCGCCATTGGCATAAAAGCCGCCGCCGCCGGCATACTCGCCAAAGGTGCGGTTGGCGCTCAGCGCCGAGCCCCTCAGTTCAAGGGCATCCGCCTTGATTGCCCCGCCCTTGGCGTTGTCGGCGCGGGTGGCATTGCCGAAGACGGTGGAGTTCTCGATCACCAGCGTGCTCTCGGAGAGCACCGCGCCGCCGCCTTCGGCCAGGGTAATGTCCTGCTCGACGCCGCCGGTCAGGATCAGGCCCTCCAGCGTGAGGTCTAGATTGGCGCCGACCTTGAACAGCCGCGTGTTGTCGTCGAGCAGGTCCTCGCCCGCCTCGTCCACAAAGCCATCGCCGTCGTTGTCGCGCCCGTCGATCTGGGCCAGGACGAGCAGCGAGGCGTCGATGTCGGTCAGATCGCTGGGCGTGAAGGGGCCTGGGGTCAGCGTGCGGTCGTTGTCTTGGACATCGCCGCTGATGACGATGTCGGGCGTGCCGTCGTCGTCGATGTCGCCGTCGATGGTCAGTTCGAGGGCCCGGACTTCGATCTCGCCCAGGGTGAGGCGGATGGTGGCGCCGTTGAGGAAGGGCGCGAAATCGATCTCGGCCCCGGCAAACACCGCCTCCGAAGCGGCCACGGCTTCGCGCAGCGAGGTCAGCCCGTCGTTGGGATCGACCACATCGAGGGCGGTGGTCACGGTCAGGCTGAGCGGCTCGCTCGCCTCGAAGGCCCCCAGATCGGCGCCTGTGGCGATCGAGCGGTCGAAGCCGCGGGCATCGAAGGGCAGCGCCTCCAGGAGATCGCCGTCCTGGTCGAGATCGAGGGCATCCGCCGGTAGGGGCAGCGTGGCGGCATCGGCGGCTGGATTGACCGTGCCCAGCACCCGTGCGAGCGCCACGGTCTCCACACCGCCGCCGTTTTGGGCCACCTGGCCGCCGTAGGTGCCGCTTGGGGCCTCGGCCACGCCGTCGCCGTCGAGATCGGAGAGCGTGTCCACCGTGGTCGCAAACACCGCCGTGGGATCGGCATTGTCGACGAACTGCGCCCCGGCGGAGATCGCGGGGTTGGCGGCGCTTGCCTCGAAGGCGCCCCCGTTCTCACCCACGAGGGAACGCCCCGTGAAGGCGAGGGAGCCGAAGACGACACCGATCTCAGCGCCCGGCGCGGTGCCCATGCCATTATCGGCCACGTTGCCGAGCACGATGGAATTGTCCAGCGTCACGGTGGCGTTGAGCGCATAGATGCCCCCGCCCTGGATGCCGCCGGTGCCCACGGCCGAATTGCCGGTCACGGTGGTGAAGGTGAGGCTGGCGGTGCCGCCCGTATCCAGCGCACCGCCGCTGGCTGCCGCGGTCGAGTTGGCGGCCAGGGTGGTGTTGAGCAGCGTCGTCTTGTTGGTGGTCGCGATGGCGCCGCCGCGGGCATCGAGCCCGGCGGTGGTGTTGCGCGCCAGGGCCGCGTTGGTCGCCTCGACGTTATTAAAGAACACCGCACCGCCGCGGGCGAAATCGCCGGAGGTGGTGTTGTTGGAGACATCGGTGTTGACGAGCCTCAACAAGCCATTGGTCAGTTCGCTCGCCAGCGCGCCGCCTGCTGCCCATTGGCCCGAGGTGACGTTCTTGAACACCAGCGCATTGTCGAGGGTGAGCGCGGTGGCAAAGATTGCCCCGCCCCGCGCATAGTCGCCTGCGGTCGAGTTGCCCTGGATACGCGCATCGCTGATCAGCACCGTGCCGGGCGAGTAGATCGCGCCGCCGCTGTAGGTGTTGGGCCCGAAATAGCCGCCCGTGTTGTCGGCGGTGGTACGCCCGCCGGTCAGCACCAAGCCGTTCAGCACGATGGGCGCGGTCGAGGTGCTGACGAAGAGGCGCGTGTTGTCGTCGAGCAGATCCTCGCCGGGCTCGTCGATGGCGAAATCGCCGTCGTTGTCGATGCCGTCATTGAAGGCCTGGAAGGCCAGCGAGGCGGCGACATTGGTGATGTTGGAGGGAATGCCGAAGAAGCCCGGCTCCTGGATGTCATTGCCGCGGGCATCGCCCGAGAGGAAGATATCGGGCGTGCCGTTGCCGTCGATATCGCCGTCGATGGAGATGCCGCCCGTGATGGTGAGCGGCCCGTTGGTCAGGCGCAGCACGCTGCCTTGCAGGAAGGGCGCGAAGGCGATGGTGCCCGAGGCCGCCCCCGTATTGACCGCCTCCACGGCTTCGCGCAGCGACGTCTGGCCATCGCCCGGATTGACGATATCGAGCGCAGTGGTGACGTAATTGCCCGGCACTTCGGTCTGGATCTCATAGGCGCCGAGATCGGGCTTGGGCACCGAGCCCGTGGGCCCGATGGCGCGCGCAAAGGCGCCCCCGCGCGCATCGCCCGGCAGATCGCTGACGATGGTGAAGGTGTCGGCGGTGTCGCCGTCGCGATTGAGATCGCCGATCAGGCTCTCCGAGAGCGCGATGTTGAGCCCCGGCTCGCCGGCATCGCGCGCGGGGTTGCGCGCGTCCGCGTCGAGTGCGACGGTCTCGACCAAGCCGCCGTTGTCCTCCAACCGCCCGCCAAAGCGTCCGCTCCCCACATTGGGTGTGCCGCTGGCGTTGGTGTCGACGAAGACCTCATCCTCGGTCGCGAATACCTGGTAGGTGAGCCCGGCATTATCGACCAGCCCCGCGCCATAGATGATGGCCGGGTTGCTGGCGGTGGCGTTGAAATCGGCAAAGTTAAAGCCGACCAGATTATCGCCCTCAAAGCGGAAATCGACAAAGGGGGTACCACTGCTGGAGAGGTAGTCCCTGATCTCGTCGCCGCTGGAGAGCGCGCCCTCCACCGCATTGCCGAGCACGAGCGAATTGCGCAGCGTCACCGTATTGCCAAACGACGCCAGCCCGCCGCCTTCGGCCCGCAGGCCCCCCGCGGCATTGCCGGTGATGGTGGCGTTGGTGAGCACCAGATCGGCGCGCGCGCGGATGCCCCCGCCCCCGGCATCCTCGCCCGAGACGCTGTTGTTGGCCACGGTCAGGTTTTCGGCGGTGAGCGGCCCGGCGTAGAGCACTGCCAGACCACCGCCTTCTGCGCGTTGGCCGAGCACGCTGTTGCCGCTTATCGTGGTCGAGACCAGCCGGCTCTCGCCCGAGGTCAGGTAGAGCCCGCCGCCCGTGCCGGATTGGCTGTCGATCAGATTGTCGCGGATGGTGGAGGCCGCGATGGCCGCCTCGCCGCGCAGATAGACGCCGCCGCCCTTGGTGCCGGTGCCGCCGGCGATGGTATTGCCCTCGATAGTGACGCGGTTGAGGCGCAGATCGAGGCCGGGTGCGTTGTCGCCAAACACGGCCAGTCCGGCGCCGGCACCAAAATAGCCGGCAAGGGCGATGTCGATGGCATTGTCGGCGATGAGCACATCGGTGAGTGCGGCATAGGTGGCATAGAGCGCGCCGCCCCGGCCGCCGCCTTCGATCACATTGCCGCGAAACACGCTGTCCTGTGCCACCAGCGTCTCGGCTTCCGCCGCCCCGCCCGTGCCCGGCGAGGGGATGCGGTTGTCGCTCAGCTCCGAGCCCTCGATGATCAGCGTCTTGGCATAGGCCGCCCCGCCGACCCTCTCGCTCAGATTGCCGCTGAGGCGTGCATCGATCAGGCGCAGCGTGCCAAACGCCTCGACCGCGCCGCCGCGCTCGATGAATATGGCCTCCTGGGTATTGCCCCCGGTCAGCACCAACCCCTTGAGGGTGAGCACCTCGTTGGGGTCGGTGGCTTTGAAGAGGCGGCTGTTGTCGTCGAGGAGGTCTTCGCCCGCCTCGTCGGTCTCACCGTCGCCGTCGTTGTCGAGGCCGTCGTTGAGGGCAACGGTCGAGGCCAGCGAGCCATCGACGCCGGTGATGCCGCCTGCCAGCACTACGTCGTTACCAAGCGCATCGCCGGTGAGGGTGATGTCGGGGGTGCCATTGCCATCGAGATCGCCGTCGATGGTGAGCGAGACCGCAACCTCGATCTCGCCGAGCGTGAGCCTCAGCGGAGCCGCAGTGAGCCCGGCGGCAAAGGTGATCGTATCGCCCGGCAGCGACAGCGCGACCGCCTCGCGCAGCGACAGATCACCGGCGTTGTAATTGCCGTCCTGCTCGTCCTGGGCGATGTCGACGATGAAAGTCTGCATGGTCTTGGCCCCCCTGACGCCCCCCTGGCGCGATAGTCCGACAGTGCCGCCACAGCCGCCCCTCGCGGCCTGCAGCACATGGAAAAGCATTGCACAGGGGCAGAGACCGGCAAAGCAGCCACGGCGCGCTTGCAGCACTGGGTCGCAGGTTTTTGCGTGTGCTGGTGGTGAGGAGCCACGAAAACCCGGTCGCAAAATCGAGCATTGCACCCTTTAGTTGACCAAGCACCCATTGTTGCACTACTTCCGATTTATCAAGATCTTGCCTGCGGTGAAATTGCCTTGCCGCCACCTCCGCTCCGAGGATGCGCCCATGACCAATGTTTTTCGATTTGAGGCGGCCCATCGCTTTGCCGAGACGCGCGTGCCGGGGGTCATCGTGGCCGCTGTTGCGTTAGCTGCTGCCATGGTCCTGGCCGGGAGGTTCGTGCCCAACCCGCTTACGGTTGCCTTCGACGATCTCACGATGCACATCGACGACGCCATGCGTCTGGTCCAGGCCCGGGATTTCTACGAGGGCCAGGGCTGGTTCGATCTGCGCCAGTATCGCCTGGGCGCCGAGGACGCTGCGCCCATGCACTGGTCGCGCGTGGTCGATGCGCCCATCGCGTTCCTGACGGCGCTGCTGGTGCCGCTGGTCGGCCAAGAACAGGCGCTGCTCGGCGCAGCGGTCCTTTGGCCGGCGTCTTGCGCCACGCTCTATCTGCTGATGGCCGCTGCCATGGGCGCGCGCCTGTGCGGACTGCGCGGCATGCTCTGCCTCGGTCTGATCGTGGCGTCGAGCGTCTACTTCTTCATCAGGCCGGGCCGGGTCGATCACCACTACGTCCAGACGCTCTTGATGCTGGGCATGGCGTTCTTGCTGATCTTGGCCGAAGAAAAGCCCTGGCGTGCGGCGTTGGCTGGAGCGACGGCGTGTGTCTCCATGGCGGTGGGCATGTCCGAGTTGCCGCTCATTCTCGCAGCCTCCGGCTTGATCGCTCTGGTTTGGGTGCTGGGCGGGACTGGTGCGCGCCTCCGCGCCATCGCGTTCTTTACGGCTTTGGCGGTCTGCGCGCCGCTGGCGCTGGTGGCGACGGCGCCCCCGGCACAGCGCCTGGTCGGCTGGTGCGATGCGTTTTCGGTGGTCTATGTGCTCGGCGTGGTCTTGGGCGCGGGCGGCAGTGCGCTGGCGGCGCTGGTATTGCCCGAGACGGCGGCGCGCGCGCTCAAACTGGCGGCGCTGGCGCTGGCGGGCGCGGTTGCGGCGGGGGTTGTGGTCTTGGCCTATCCCCAATGCCTCGACGGCCCCTACACCCACCTCGACCCCGAAACCAGGGCCTGGGTCGGCAACCGCCAAGAGGTGCGCGGGCTGCGTGAGATACTGGCCAATCTCGAGGAGGTCTCGGCCTTCGTGCTGAGCGTGCTGAGCGTGTGGCCGCTCACCGGTATTGCCGGTTTGGCGCTTGCCTTCTGGAGCGCGCCCCCCGAGCGGCGCTTTGCCTGGGCGCTGTTGGGGGTGCTGGCGCTCACTGGCTGGATCATCTCGCTCAACCAGTTGCGCGGGGTCAACACCTCGCTGAGCTTTGCCGCCTTCGGTGCCATGTTCCTGATGGTCTGGGCCACCTCCTGGACCGGCCTTGCCAACGCGCTCAAGCCAGTGGCCATGACCGCGATCTGGCTGACCCAGGTGCCCCACACCGCGGCACTCTATTCGGTCTTGCAAAAAAGACATGCCATCGCAGAGGCCCCCCGCGCGCCCAGTGTCGCAGAGGTCAACAGCAGCCTCAATGAGTGTACTGCCCCCGCCGCCCTGGCGCCCCTGGCAGCCATGCCCCCTGGCCGGGTAGCGACCTCGGTCGAATTCGGCTCCTTCGTGTTGTTGCACACCCCGCACTGGGTGCTGGCCTCGCCCCACCACCGCAACTACGCCGGCAATCTCGCCGCCATCCGCCTCACCGACGCCGCGCCCGAGGCGCTGCAGCGCGCGCTCTCAGAATGGCGTATCGATTATGTGGCGGTCTGCACCGCGCCCCCACTCCGGGTGTTGGGCAATCCGGGCAGCGCCTGGCTGCCCGAGGCCCCGCCCGAAGCCTTGCCCGCCTGGCTCGAACCGCTGCCGAGTGTCGAGCCGATGCGGCTGTTTCGTTTTGTCCCCGATTGAGACCTGTCGATTGAAATTCAGGCATTTCGGTAAACATGCTACTTCTGTCTGAGCAAAACGCTTTGGTGGCTTTGCATTTCGCATAAATTCTGGAGCACGCCCATGGCCACGCTGTCCTACCTCAGCGCCGATCCCGCCGCGGCCCCGGCCGCTCTCGAACTCACCATCCTGATCCCCTGCCTCAATGAGGCCGAGACCCTGGCCGTCTGCGTGGACAAAGCCCGCGGCTTTCTGGAGCGCGCCGGCGTCGAGGGCGAAGTACTGGTTGCCGACAACGGCAGCACCGACGGCTCGCAAGAGATCGCCCGCACAGCCGGTGCGCGCGTGATCGACATCAGCGAGCGCGGCTACGGCGCGGCGCTGCGCGGTGGTATCGCGGCCGCCTACGGGCGCTACGTCATCATGGGCGATGGCGACGACAGCTACGACTTCACCGCCCTCGACGCCTATCTCGATCGCCTGCGCGAGGGCGCCGATCTGGTGATGGGCAACCGGTTTCAAGGCGGCATCGCGCCAGGGGCCATGCCGTTGCTCAACCGCTATCTCGGCAATCCGGTGCTGAGCTTTCTCGGACGCCTATTCTACCGCATCCCCGTGGGCGATTTTCACTGCGGCCTGCGCGGCTTCTCGCGCCAGGCCATCGACGATCTGGCGCTGCAATCGCCGGGCATGGAGTTTGCCTCCGAGATGGTGGTCAAGGCGGCGCTGCACGATCTGCGCATCGTCGAGGTGCCGACCACGCTCGCCCCCGACGGACGCTCGCGCCCGCCCCACCTCAAACCCTGGCGCGACGGCTGGCGCCATCTGCGTTTTCTGCTGCTGCACAGTCCGCGTTGGCTGTTCTACTATCCCGGCATCGCCATGATCGTGCTCGGCATGGTGCTGGCGGGCACGGTGTTTGCCGGCGATGTGGAGATCGTGCCGGGCATCGAGATCGGCATCCATACCCTGATCACCGGCTGTTTTGCCGTGCTGATCGGGGTGCAGTTGATCGCCTTTGCCGTGCTGGCGCGCCGCCATGCCCTGGCCCGCGGCATCCTGCCGATGAAGCCCTCCAGCGCCGCAACCGAGGCGGTGACGCTGGAGCGCATCCTGCTCGCCGCCCTCGGGCTGTTCGTGGCCGGAGCCTTGGGCTTCGGTGCGGCACTCGGCTACTGGGTTTCGACCGGCTTTGGCCCGATCGAGTTCGCCTGGCTGCAAAAGGTGGTGGTGGTGTCGCTGACCACCGTGACCGTAGCCATCCAACTGGCCTTTACAGGTTTTCTCGCCTCGGTCTTTGCGTTGGAGAAGGCGTTAGGGTGTCAGCGCTTCTCGCCATGCTGGCGCGCTTTGGCGCGACCGGCATCGTGGCCACGCTGGTCTATCTGGTGCTGGCGGGGGCGCTGAGTGGTGCGGGCGTGCCCACGCTTGCCGCCAGCCTCAGCGCCTACACGGCCTCGACCGCGCTGTCCTATCTCGGCCATCGCCGCTATACCTTTCGCTCAGGGGCCGAACATACCACCGCGCTGCCGCGCTTTATCGGTGTGAGCCTGATCGGGCTTGCCCTCGCCGCGAGCCTGCCCTTGGCCGTCGAGCGCTACACGGGGCTCGGCGTGCACGCGGGCTTTCTCGCCGTCACCCTGGCCGTGGCGGCGGTCTCCTTCGTGGGCATGCGTTTGGCCGTCTTCCGCCCCCACCTCGACCGGAGCGGGCCATGAATGCGCCCACCAGCCTACTCGGGCGCGCCCACAGCCGTTTGGTGTTCGCACGGCGCATCCAGGTGCTCGCCCGCCATCTGGCCGAGGAGATCCCCAAGGGCGCGCGCGTGCTCGATGTCGGCTGTGGCGATGGCAGCTTGGCCGCGCTCCTGATGCAGCGCCGCCCCGATATCGCCATCGAAGGCATCGACGTGTTCGTGCGCTCCGAGACCGCGATCCCCGTCAGCCCCTTCGACGGGGTGCGCATTCCGCGCGCGGACAACAGCGTCGATGCGGTGGTGTTTGTCGACGTGCTCCACCACACCGAGGATCCGGCCATACTCCTGGCCGAGGCGCTGCGTGTGGCGCGGCGTGCTGTGATCGTCAAGGATCACCTCTGCGACGGCTTTCTGGCCACAACCACGCTGCGCGCCATGGACTGGGTCGGCAATGCCCACCACGGTGTCGTGCTGCCCTACAACTATTGGCCCGAGGCGCGCTGGCGCGAGACGCTGGCCCGCCTTGGCGGCCATATCGCCGCCTGGCGTTCGCGCCTTGGGCTCTATCCCGCGCCGGCCTCGCTGCTGTTTGATCGCTCGCTACACTTCATCGCGCGCATCGAGCCGCCAGCCGCCGCCTCGGCCACCGCCTCGCCGAGCGAGAGTGCCGCTGTCAGCCCGGGCGACTCGATGCCATAGAGCAGGACGTGCTGGCCAAGGCTGTGGGTCTCTGGGCCATCGAGGCGAAAATCGGGATAGCGCTCTCCAGCCAGCTTGGGCCGCACCCCGGCGTAATCGGGGGTGAGGGCGCCCGCCTCCAGCCCCGGCCAATAGCGCCGGATCGCTGCCTCGAAGGCCGCGCCCCGCTCAGGCGCAACGCCGTAATCGAGTGCTGCGGGATCGTTGTCGCCGAGCCACTCGGTGTCGGGGCCAAAGCGCCCGCGCCCGGCCAGATCGAGCGTGTAATGGATGCCAAGCCCGCCATCGCGCGGCACCGGATAGACCAGCCGCGTAAACGGCGCGCGTCCGCTCAGCGCAAAATAATTGCCCTTGACCAACGCCAGATCGGGCGGCGGGGGCAGCCCCTCGATGCGCCGCGTCATCGAGGGCGCCCAGAGCCCGGCGGCATTGACAAGACACGGCGTGACCAGGCGCACCGCCTCCTCGCCGGCCAGCACGCACTCGATGGTGCCATCGGCGCGCACCTGGCCCGCCGCGATCTCGGTGTGGGTGGCCAGCGTGCCGCCATGGGCTTCGAGATCGCCGAGCAGGGCCAGCATCAGCGCGTGGCTGTCGACGATGCCGGTCGAGGGCGAGAGCAGCGCCGCCTCGGCACGCACCTCGGGTTCGAGGGCGCGGACTTGGGCGCCATCCAGCAGTTCCAGATCGTCCACGCCATTGGCCCGCGCGCGCGCGGCGATGCCCTCCAGCGCGGCGACCTCCTCGGCTTCGCTGGCCACGATCAGCTTGGTGCAGCGGCGGTGGGCTATGCCGCGCTCCTCGCAATAGCGATAGAGGCGGTGCTTGCCCGCAACGCAGTGGTGCGCCTTCAGCGAACCGGCAGGATAGTAGATGCCGGCATGGATCACTTCGGAATTGCGCGCGCTGGTCTCCTCGCCAAAGCCCGCGTTTTTGTCGAGCACCAGCGGGTTCCGCCCCGCCAGCGCCAAAGCGCGCGCTGCGGCAAGACCGACCACACCGGCACCGATCACCAGCGCATCGACCTCGTATGTCTGGATGGGGGTCTGCAAGGGTGTCCTCCGTGAGAGAGCTGTGGCGGGTCATCGAGAGAGACCGATCCTGTCCGAGGACGGCTGGGCGGTCCAGATGAAAGCTTGGCCGCAAGCAGGCAGGGCGCGGCGATTTGCGCCTCCCCCGAACGGCCAGACCATACAGATTATCAAATGGTTTCAATCTGTAGTTGTGCAAAGATCAAATCGTGTTGGGCATTGAGCAGTCGCAAAATAGCGGGTATTGTGAAACCAATTCCTAACAGTCGGTGCGCCGAAGCCAAGCGATCTTTGGCGCCACGCAACCCTTAGGACCGGAGTGCCATGGACGGCGTGTTGCACAAAGACCCTCCAGCGCAGACCGACAGCCACCGCCAGGCACTCGGGTTTCTCAGTGCGGGCGACGGTCGCGAGATCGCCACTTGGTCGGGCACGCCATATTTCATGGCCCAAGCCCTGGCGCCCCACTTTAGCGACGTGGTCCACCTTGGCCCGATCGCGCCCCTGTTCTCCAAGATGTCGGCAGCCGCCGGCCATCTGGCCCACGCCGTCACCGGCCAGACCTACCTGCGCCACGCCAATCCCTTCGCCTATCACGTCAACCGCCTGTCGGCGCGCGCGCGTGTGCGCGGTGCGGCGCCGGCCATTGTCTTTGCCCCCGCAGGATCTTCGCTGATCGGTGGCGTGCCCAAGGGTGTGTCGGTAGTCTACTGCACCGACGCCACCTTCCGCCTGATGGTCGATTACTACCCCGAGTTCTCCAAGCTGAGCCGCACCACGCTGCGCACCGGCGAGCGCCTGGAGGCCGAAGCCATCGCCCGCTCCGATGTGCTGGTCTATTCCTCGGCCTGGGCCGCGCGCTCGGCCATCGAGGATTACGGCGCCGATCCCGGGCGTGTCCACGTCATCCCCTTTGGCGCCAATCTGACCGACCCCCCCCACCGGCGCGATCTAAAGCGCGCGGCGGATGTGGGGACGGGCAAAGGCGGGGCTGTCCTGCGCCTGCTGTTCGTCGGCAAGCAGTGGCAGCGCAAAGGCGGCGATCTGGCACTGGCGGCCATGCAGTCCCTGCGCCAGCGTGGCTACAATGCCCGCCTTACCGTGCTCGGCTGCCAGCCACCCCTCGACACCCCGGTCGAGGGGCTCGACGTGGCGGGTTTTCTCGACAAAAGCGACCCCGAGCAAAACCGCCGCTTCGCCCAATACTTCCTCGACGCCGATCTCTACCTGATGCCCGTGCGCGCCGAGTGCTCGGCCATCGCGTTTTGCGAGGCGGCGGCCTATGGGTTGCCGGTGATCAGTTGCGACACAGGCGGCACGGGAACGGTGGTGCAGGCGGGCCGGAGCGGTTTGCTGCTGCCGCCGGGCTCGGATGGCATAGCCTATGCCGATCTGATCGAGCGCGCTGTGGCCGACCCTGGGCTGATGGTGCGCCTGCGCGAGGGCGCGCGGCGGCGCTATGAAGAGGTGCTCAACTGGCCGGCCTGGGGTTTGGGCGTGGCCAATGCGGTGCGCGCCCATCTTGGGAGTGGCTGAGGGCGCTGGCGTGCACCCCGGCGGCTCCTCCAGAGTGATTTCAAAGGAGGTGGAGACACCGACTGACTCGGAAATTGCGGCAAGACAGCAGAGCGATTTCAAAGGAGGTGGAGACACCGGCTGGCTCGGAAATCGTGGCAGAACGATAGTTTATAGTATTTTGTGCGAACCAACGTTTGCGTAAAACGCTATAGAGGAGACCCGTGATGACCGACCACGCCCATCGCTCAAGCCTTCGTGCAACCCGGCGTCGTGTCTTGGCAACGGGCGCTGCTGCTGTCGCCGCTGCGGCATTGCCCGCCCCGGTGCGCGCCTCTGCCATCGGCGCCACCATGCGCGAGCGTGCTGCACGCTGGCTAGCGCTCCTCAACCCCGACCAACGCCGCGCCGCGCGCTTTGATCTTGCCTCGCGCCGCTTTCGGGTCTGGAACTACATGCTCGGCTCGGCTTTTGCGCCCGGGGTGCCCTTGGAGCGCATGTCGGGCGAACAAAAGGACGCCGCCCTCGATCTGCTCGCCTCCGGTCTCTCGCGCGAGGGGCTCGCAACGGCGCTGAACATCATGCTCCAGCAGGACATCCTGCGCGATGAATGGGGCAAGGGCAGCCCCGAGCGCAACCGCGAGCGGTTTTCGCTGATGCTGTTTGGCGATCCGACGGCGAGCGCGCCCTGGGGCTGGCGTTGGGAAGGACATCACCTCTCGCTCACCTACACGCTGCTCGGCGAGCGGGTGATCTCGGTCACGCCCTCGGCCTTTGCCTCCGAGCCCAACACCGTGCCCTCGGGGCCGCACAAGGGGTTGGTGGTGTTGCCCGAGGAGGAGGCGGTGGGGCGTTCGGTCTACACCGGGCTCTCCGAGGCCAACCGCCGCGCAGCGCTTCTCCAGCGCCAGTCGTTTGGCAATATCTTGACCACCGCCACCCGCATGGACCGCGTCCAGGCCCGCGAGGGCGTGCCCTTTGCCGATCTGCCTGCCGAGACGGCCGAGCGCCTAGTGCGCCTCGTCGAGGTCTACAGCGTCGATCACCTGCCCGCGCCGCTGGCCGATGAACAGCGCACGCGGCTGCGCGAGGGCGATCTGATGGGCGCGCGCTTTGCCTGGGCTGGAGCCGATCTGGACGGACCGTCGATCTACTACCGCCTGCACGGCGACACGTTCCTGATCGAGTTCGCCACCGTGCGCAACCAGCCCCAACATCACCACACCATCCGCCACGACCTGAGCCGCAATCTGGGCGCGCATCTGCTGTGAGGCGGGGGCTCTGCTGGTGAGGGGACCTGATTTGGTGCAGTCCCTCCATCACGATTGGGTGTGGTGCCCGAGCCAGACTAAGATTGGCGAGCTAGATCAAAGATATAGCCGGGAACCCGCCGCCAAACTCCCTCATAGAGTATCAATAGCTTGTCACCGCCGCGGGAACGCGTGCGAGCCCTGTTCCACTATGCCCGCCAACCTGGCAGTCTCTGTTAGCCAAGACTGATCGCTCTCGTCAGAAGCAAACTCAGCAGCAGGGCAAACCCTCCGGAAAGGGTGAGAGACCTCAATAGCGTGACCTGGAACCGAAAGGCCAGCACGAAGGCCGTTGCTAAAAATCCACCCCACCCAAAGCCAAACGCGCCAATCGCTGTGATCATGAGAGCCCACCAAACCACCTCGCTAGAGGCGGTGACGGTGGGCGGGCGCAACGCCCCGTGGATATCCCCCTGTCTCAGAAAGCGCATCAGTTGGTATAGAGCGATTGCACCGCCAAGACTCGCCACCAGGGCAGGCAGCAGCGATGCCGTTGCGGAAAAGCCGAGGGCAAAGAACAAGGCTACGCTGAAGACGGTCAGGCTCAGCAGCGCGGCAAGGCCCTCCGACACTGCCGGTACCGGCGCCTCGGGGGACGCTCTGCGGCGGGTCGACACTCGAAGATACAGCACCAGCCCCACCGCTAGAAGAGCCAGCAACACCAAGGATTGCGGGCGAAGAACAAAAGCAGGGCCCCAGATCAACAACGACTGGTGCAGCGAGATCTCTGTCAGTTGCCCAAGAACTAGGCCCACCACGAAGGGCTGTCGCGGCCAGCCCGTTCGTTTCAACAGCCAGCCAAGACCCGCCAAGGCGATCATCAGCGGCAAGGCCCAGAACGTACCGGCACTGATCACGCCGCCCAGCAGGGTGAGTTGCAGAATAAACGGCATGGCCGGCGCGATGGGAATATGGGCGATGCGTGCCAAAGCCGGTGCACTCCAAAGCAAGAGTGCTGCCGCTGCGAGATTGGCCAAAGCCAACACCCAGACCAGCGACCAGACCAAATCGGTCTCGCCGGCGATGAGTTGCGGCCCGACCGGCACCCCGAGCATCACAAAGCCGCCCAGCAGGATCGCCATGCCCGAACTGCCCGGCACGGCAAAGGCCAGGGTGGGGATCAGCGCACCGCCTTCCTTGGCGTTGTTGGCGGCTTCGGGGCCGATGACGCCATCGACATTGCCCCGCCCCATGGTCTCGGGCGAGGCGGTGGATTGTACGGCGTGGCCATAGCAGATCCAGGCCGCGGCATCGCCGCCCACGCCCGGAATGGCGCCAAGGCCCGTCCCGAGGCAGGCGCAGCGCAACGTCAGCCAGCGTCGGCGCAGCACATCGCGGATGCCCTCAGCGATGGCCGAGACCGAGCCCGGCCCGGTGCCGCGCGCCGTGCGCGACACCTTACCCTCCAAGGTCAGATCGAGCAGCTCGGGCAGCGCATAGAAGGCCAGTACGGCCAGGGCGATATCGACCCCGTCCCAAAGCCAGAGCTGGCCGAACACGAACCGCGCCTCGCCCGTGAGCGGGTCGTGGCCGACACAGGCGAGCAACAACCCGAAGGCGCCGACGGCAATGCCCTTGCCCAAGTGATTGCCTGAAAGGGCGGCGATGGTGGTGAGCCCGAGTATGGAGAGCAGGAAAAACTCGGGCGGTCCGAGCAGCAGCGAGAGTTGCGCCAATAGGGGCAAGGTCAACGCCAGCGCCAACGCGCCGATCAGCCCGCCGACCGCCGAAGACAGTAGCGCCGCGCCTAAGGCACGCCCCGCCTCGCCGTTTTGCGCCATGGCATGGCCATCGGCCACCGTGGCGACATTCGGCCCCGTGCCGGGCACGCCGAGAAGGATCGCCGGCACCGCGCCGCCGGTATGGACAACGGCATGCAACGCCACCAGGAAAACCGCGCCCTCCAGTGGCTCCATGCCGAAGACGAAGGGGATGGCGAGGGAGAGCGCAATCTTGCCGCCAAGTCCGGGGACGATGCCGAGTGCCACGCCGGTGGCGATGGCCAGGGTCATCAATCCCAGCAGGCGGGGGCTGCTCAAGAGGGCAAGAAGGGCCGAGACGGCGGTGCCGGCATCCATGGCTGGGCTTGGGCCTTAGCTCGCGTCGCCTCCCATGGAGCGCACCAGAAGCGACTTCAGGTTTTCCGGTAGGGCCAGGATCGCGCGGGCGAGGGCTGCCACCTCCGCGCCGGGCGTGGGCTCGATGGGCAGGCGCAGTTCCTCGGCGCGGGCCAGGAAGGCGGGGTCGGTGAGGGCTGCTTGCCACACCTGGCGCAAGGCATCCAGGCGCTCGGGGGGCAGGCCCGGCGGTGCGGCGGTCAGGCGTCCGAGGCGGGAGAGGCGTTGGATGAGGGCGACCAGGGCCTCGCCCTCCGCGTCTTGGGTGAACTCTGCCGCTTGGGGCGTGCCCTCGGGCAGGCTCGCGCTGGTGCCGATGGCCAGGAGCAACGTGCCCGGGCCTTCCTCGACGAAGCCGCGCCACGAACTCCAGGAGCCGACGGTTGCGGCAAGCTCGCCGCGGCGCAGGCCCAGATTGGCGCGGTCGCCGCCGTAGCCGGGGACCGTGACGATGTCGAGATCGAGCGCCTTGGCCAGCAGGAGCGCTTCGGCCGAGCTTGCCGTGCCCACGCCCTTGGTGCCGAAGATCACCCGCTCCGTGGCGCGCAGGGCCGCGAGGCCGCCCTTGGGCGCAGACGGCCCTGCGATCATCACGCGCGGCTCGACGGCTGCGGCACCCAGCCAGCCCATCTCGGCGAGATCGAAGGCTACCCCCTCGCGCTCGATCAGTTGGGCATAGAACAGCCCCGTGTTGAACATCCCGATGGTAAGCCCGTCGGGGACTGCGGCGGCCAGGCGGTTGGTGCCGACGATATGCCCCGCCCCCGGCACGTTTTGCACGATCACCTCGGTGTCGGGCAGTTGGCGCTCCAGGGCCTCGGCGATCAGGCGGGCGTAGGCGTCATAGCCGCCGCCCGGTTTGGTGGCGACGATGTAGGTCAGGCGTTCGCCGCGCAGGAAGGCCAGCGGATCGGGCTCGGCCAGGGCTTTGCCCGCCGCCGTGGCAACCAGCGCAACGCAGAGCGCTGCGCACCAGAGCACGCCGCGCCGCGCCGGGCGGAGGGGGGTCATGCGGCCAGAGAGGCCGGGCGCCGTTGCAGGCGGCGCAGCCCCGCCAAGCCCGCCACCCCGGTCAGCATGAACGCGAGGCTCGCCGGCAGCGGCACGACCGCTGACGGGGCGACTTGCAGGGTATAGGTTTCGAAAGCGCTGCCCGGGCTCGGACCATCGGTGATCTCGAAGAGAAGACTTCCCGACGTTCCGGTGACAGTGACCAATTCAGATGCCAGGCCAGAGGCCGTGTTTTCCAACAAGACGGTCGTCAGCAGCGACGACGTATCCGTGCCATCGAAGAGGTTAAATTGCACTTCTTCTCCGAAGAAGGTCGATATAATCAAGGCCAGGGTGACATCCAACCGAGTATTGGTCGGGACACCGGTGAACAGGACGTAATCCAATTCGTTTTGATTGAAGCTGTTGATGAAGCCCCGGAAATCGTCGCCGAAGGATACGGTGTCGGCGGTTGCGGGCGTGGAGTTGGGTTCGGTCTCGATGACGGTCGCCCCTTGCGCCGCAAAACTCGCGCCGATGGCAGCCGTCAGTGTCGCAATGCCAATGCTGGTCGGTTTCATCGTCCACCCCTCGATGCTCAATCGCTGTTTACAGGTCACTGAGACCCCCCGCTTGCGAGCCTAGCACCGGCTGGCGCATAAACCAACAGAAAGGGCCGCGGGGGCGGCGGGCAGGAAGGCTGGCGGGTCAGCCCCGATCCCGGCCCCTCACCGTCTTGCGCAAGAAAGGCGCGCGATCGTGCAGACAGTGACCGATCCAGAGGCGGCGGCGCTTTGGGCCGAGGCTGCCACCGCACGCACACGCGCCGAGGCTCTCTGCCAGGGCTGTGGCTGGTATCACGGGCTCTGGCCCGAATTGCGCGCGCTTGGGGTCGTGAGCGGGGCCGATGGCGATGGGGCGGTCTTGTCGGCGTGCCTGGCCGAACGCCTCTGCCGCGGTGCGCGGCGTGTGCTGATTTCGGGGGCGGCGGACAGCGGGCTCTACGGAGTGGCTAAGGCGGGGGGCGTGGCCAAGGCGGGGATCGAGCAGGCGGGCGGGGGCGCCGTCTCGTTGGTGGCCCTCGATCTCTGCGCCACGCCCTTGGCTTTGATCGCCGCGCGCGCGGCACGCGACGGGCTGGCCCTCACCACCGAGCGGTGCGATATCCTGGCCTACGAGGGCGCGCCCTTCGACGTCATCCTGGCCCATTCCTTCCTCAACCAGTTCCCGCCCGAGGGTAAACGGGCGCTCCTGGCCGGGTGGCGCCGTCTCTTGCGCCCCGGAGGCCATGTCCTGACCAGTACGCGGCTGCGCCCTCTGCACGATCCGGGCGTGCGGCGGGTGCGCAGTGCCGCCGAGATCGCCGCCTTCGTGGACAAGGCGCGCGTTGCGGCCCAAGCCCGGGGCTACGGCCCCCAAGCGCTGCGTGCACTGCTGCCCCGCGTCCAGACCTTCGCCGAGCGCCAGGGCGGGTGGAGCCTGATCGATACCCACTCACTGCGTACGCTGTTTGGCGAGGCGGGCTTTACGGTGGTCGATCTGCGCTCGGGTGCGGTTGTGGGAGACAGGGCCGCCTTCGGCACGGCAGATGCGGCCTCCACGCGGGTTCAGGTGGTGGCGAAGGCGGTATAAAACTCCTCGAATTTGCCCCCCGCCCCGCGCGGGATGTGCTC